>DVOE01000034.1 GCA_018713795.1 Candidatus Limadaptatus stercoripullorum | reverse complement strand
GGGCAGTCTCACCATCGACAGGCGCGGCATAACGCTCGTCTGGGATGAGACCGAGCTTGTCTACGACGGGACGGCTCAGCACCCGACCGTCACCGGTGTCGCGGGCGCGGTGTCCGGCGAAGAGGACGCGGTCGTGGGTTCGGTGAGCTACGGCGGCGCAGGCGCGGACGCGACGGATGCGGGCGACTATACCGTGACGGCGACCCTTCCCGAGGAGAGCAATTACGAGATAACGGCGGGCGCCGAGAAGTCCTTCACGATAGAGCGGCGAGCGCTCACATTCGAAGTGCGCGACATCGTCAAAGACTACGACGGCAAGGCGTATGAGTTCACGACGGCAGATCTCGTCCTGAGGTCCGGCGAGCCCGCGGGCGGCGCGCAGATATCCGACATCGTGACCGGCGTCACCCCGAGCGGCGCGGGCGCTACCGCGACGGACGCGGGCAGCTATTCCTTCACGCTCACCCCGGTCGTGGCGGAGGCATATGCGAAGAACTATTCGATCGTCGGCGACTTTAACGGCACGATCAGCATAGATAAACTGTCTGTTACGCTTGTTTGGAGCACGAACAGAGAGTTTGTTTACGACGGCACGGCGCAGCGTCCCGAGGTCACGGACATCGTGGGCGTGCTCGAGAGCGAGAAGGACGAAGTGCTCGCCTCCGTCATCTACGGCGCAGGCTCGGACGCGACTCACGCGGGCAACTACACCGTGACGGCGACCCTGCCGGAGGACGGCAATTATGAGGTCACGGAGGGCGGCGGATGCGAATTCACGATCGCACCGAGACCTGTGAGCGTGACATGGACGGGCGGGACGGAGTTCACAGAGGACGGCGAGCCCCACGCGCCCGAGGCGGAGTGCGCGGACGCAGTCGCGGCAGTCACGACGGAGTACTACGAGCGTAACGGCGACGGCAGCCGTGGGCGCAAGCTCGCGGGAGAGCCCGACGAAGCGGGCGCTTACATCGCGGTCGCGGTGATAGCGGACGCGGACAACTTCGAGATCTCGGGCGAGCTCGAGTGCGCGTTCGACATCGCGGAGGCGGAGACGGGAGGCGGCATATGAAATGTCAAAAGTGCGATCACGAGCAGGACAGACCGCTCGAGACTTATGACGGCAGGTTGTGGTGCGTGAAGTGCCATGCGCCCCTCACGGGGACGGCGCCGGCTTTCGCGTTCACCGAGGAGTCGGAAGCGTTCTACAATCTGTCCGAGATATGTTTCGGCGACTATCTCATGAAGGCGTCGCAGTATGTCACTCTGTCCGGCGAGCCCGCAAAGAAGGAGGGCGTGCCGACGGAGGAGCTCCGTGAGCTCAGGGACAAGGCGGTGGAGTACTGCGCGCGGTCGGCTGCCGCGGGAGATCCGAGGGCGGTCGTCCGCATGGGCTACTATCTCGACCGCGATTACGCGGAGACGGGGCGCAGCGCGGAGCTCAGATGCAAGATGGCTGCCGACCATTACAAGTCGGTGTGCTGCTGCGCGGACACGGTGGACAGACTGCCGCGAAAGGGCGGAGCCGTCGGCATGACCGAAGAGGAATGGCAGAGACTGAGGCTTCGCGCCGCGGCGCTCATGATGAAGATGCTGGCATCCTGTCCCGCGGGCGGGATAATGCAGCGGGCGGGCTATGCCGACCTTCCCGCGCTCAGGAAGGAGATAGCGTTGGCGACGGGCGTGAATGTGGACATCCCGGCGCGCGTGCAGTACATCCCCGACAGGACGGCGGAGGCGGAGAAGGTGCTGAGATTGTGCACGAGCTCGTCGCGCGCTCCGCTGGTCGCGGTGTTCGCGATGACCGCCGCCGAGCTCAAAAAGCTGTTTTCCGAGCCTTTCGTCACGGGCATGGTGCCGAGGGTGACCATGGACCTTTTGCTGGACGACGGCAGCGGGCTCAGAGTGCTGGGGCTGCGCGAGCCGCAGGGCATCGCCGACGCCATAGCGCAGGTCAAAGGCAAAGGCTACCTCAGAGTGATAAACACCCTTGGAAAACACGCGCTCGGCGGTTATAATGTCGGTAGGGTGCGTTCGCTCGTGAGAAAGGACACGGCGTACACCGAGGACATCATCCTCGGGACGAAGGGCAGCTGCACGCTGTACGACGACGATATCATGGTGCAACTCGGAGCAGGCGTCAGAGGCATGAAAGCCGCGGCGGACAAGCTCTCGGAATACATAAGAAGCGCAGGAGGCAATCAATGACTGACACCAATCGGATCGCAAACGAACTCATAGGCGTAATGAAAGCGGCGGGGGTCAATTTCGACTCCGGGTTCGCCGCGGCGTTCTCGGTGGGCTTCCAAAGTGAAAGATACGGCAATGTGGCGCGTGACGCGCTGGACGAGATAGACCGCATAACGCGCGTGGGCATAAACCTCGGTTACACCGGCGACATGAAAAAGGCGCTCAGGGAACTCACCGAACTCATAGTGGACGCGACGCGCGAGAAGCGCGGCGGCGTGACCGCGCGCGACGAGAACAAGCTGCGCGAGCGGCTGGGGGAGATCACGGGCAAGCTCAAGCTCGCCGACATGAGCCGCGCGAACGCCGTCAAGAAGTTCGCCCTCAAGAACATCGACGACGCCATCCGTTCCATCCCCATGTACGAAAAGGAATCTCCCAACATGGCGGAGTCGCTCGCACGGAGCAGGGAGCTCCTCGAGGAGATCCGCGAGGGCGTGA
This sequence comes from Candidatus Limadaptatus stercoripullorum, assembly GCA_018713795.1. Classification (GTDB taxonomy): domain Bacteria; phylum Bacillota; class Clostridia; order Christensenellales; family CAG-917; genus Limadaptatus; species Limadaptatus stercoripullorum. Next base: position 10,528 of record DVOE01000034.1, on the reverse strand, counting down.
TGGCGCTCCGGGACGGCTCCTCCGAAGACGCGCTCGCAAAGGCGGAGGCGATCGGCGAGGTGATATCCCGCTGGCGCGATCAGGCGTCGGGCGGCGTGCTGACGGTGTCCGAGGCGGAGAGGCTGGGGGACGCGTCGGAGATCGTTCGCGAATGGGCGGCGCTCTGCGCTCCCGCCAAGGCGCGCACCACGGTGAAGCCGGATGACAAACGCGTGGCGTTCGGCGGCGAGAGTTTCGATCCCACTCCGCACATCGAGAAGCTGGAGATGCTGAAAGAGAACATCCGCGCCTACAAGGGCAGGCTGGACGAGCAGTATTCGACCGAGATCTACGACAAGCGCATAGAGGAGCTCGACGGCGACATATCCGCGGCGGACAAGGAGATCAAGAGGATACTCGGCGAGTGCAAGAACGGGCGCATGAGTGCGGTGGACGCCAAGACGAAGTGCGCAAGGCTCGAGGAGAAAAAGAAGAAAGCCAAGGAAAAACGCGCGCTCCAGGAGCGCAACAGGGAGCGTCAGCTCAACGACCGCGACAGGGCGGAAGCCGTCGTCGAGGCGGTGGAAGAGCATATCATCCAGCCCCTCGACAACGCGCGTATCACCAATATGCGGCTGTTCAGGACGATAACCGAAGGTCCGTCGCCCGCGCTCAAAGCGGCGATGGAGAAGCGCGGCATAAACACCGATCCCATCAACTTCGCCGCCGTCATGAAACTCGCCCGCGGCGTCATCGACAACGAGGGGCTGGTCGGCATCATCGTGCAGATCAAGAACATCATGGTGGAGAGCGGAGTCGGCGACCGCATCAGGGACGACTTCCTCTCGCAGCTCGGCGCGGTGTTCGAGATGAGCGAGGAAGCGCTCAAAAAGCTGGAGCCCGCCCGCGAGGAGATCTCTCCCGAGCGCGAGACCGAAGAGGACAAGCGCAAAGCCGCAAAGGAAGAAGAGGACGCTCTCAAATGGCTGGAAGAGCAGTACGGCGGAGCCGACGAAGAGGGCGAAGAGGAAGATACCGTCGAGATAAGAGACAGGCACGGGCTTTCGGACGGCGACCTCTGATAAAAGCACGGACGCCGGGGATCACGGCTCAAGATGACGAGTTATAAGGACATAGTCAGGGCAAAGCAGGCTTATATCGACAGCACGGACGCGACCGTGCTCGAGAGGCACGCCGCGCTCATGAAAAAACTGCTCGCGGAAGGCTGGGCGGACGAGGAGAACGAGAACTACGCCGCGGCGTTCATGTACAAGAATGCCTGCAAAGCGCTCGTCCTCCGCTACTTCGACGAGGGCTATTGCGAGGAGGATCACGAGGCGCTGGAGAGTTATGTGCTCGCCGCGCTGCCCGACATGACGAAGAGAGGGCTCACCGCCACCGCGCGCACATTGAAGGCGTGCCTCGACTTCGTCTCGTCCGTCAACGACATAATGAAGGACGCCGACGCCGTCGCGAGACGGGTGCGCGACGCGGGTTGGAATCCGGTCGCGAGATCGTCGGAGGAGTGCCGCGAAGTGGCGGGGATCATGAACGCGAAGATAGCCGCGGTCGAAAAATTGGGCGGCGGCAGGAATATCTTCGGCAAGGGCTCGGCGGGGAGAGATTTCCTTGCGGATGTCGTCTCCGATCTCCGTCAGGTCGCCGAATTCGCCCTCGCCCGCGCGGAGGAGTTCGACGACAAGGAGATAGGCGGCTTCCTTTCCGCAAAGCTCACATACCTCGATGAGGAACGCAAAGCGGGCGTAGAGGCGTGGCAGAGCTCTTCCGCGCTCAGCGGCAGAGGAGCCTCGGTGCACATACTCTGCACGCCTTTCCCCGACGAGGCGAAACTGTTCGCCGTCGCGCGCACGGAAGACGGCAGCGTCAGGCTCGCGGTCGTCGAGGCGGCGGATCTCGTCACCCTCGGCAAGACGGAGCGGGCGAGACTGACGGACGCGCTCGCCCGGCGCAGGACGGATCTCATCGTCGTCGGGTTTGACGCGTTCGCGGGGGATCCCGCCGCGTCCGCCGTCGCCCGTTCGCTGCTCGCGCTTGGAAAGGCGGGCAGACAAGTCTATGTGACCGACGGTTCGGGAAAGCGCCCCGTCTACGACTTCGTGCTCGACGAAGCGCGCAAGGACGGCGCCGTCACGGCGGTGGATTTTGCCTATCTCGCCATGCCCCCGTTCGCGGGCATGATCAAGCGGCTGAAAGAGGCGGAACTTATCAAAGAAGACGGTTCAGACGACGAATTCGTCAGAAGAAACCTCGTTTTTGCCGGTTATGTGGGATTGAACGACGCGTTGAGATCGGGCGGCGGAGACTGGCGGACGAGGGCGAAAGAGCGCTCTGCCGCCGGTTCCGGAGCGGCGAGCGAGTATCTCGCGACCCTTCCCGATCAGGAGCTGTTCATCGACGACGGCTGGGGGGACTTCTCGTCGAGCATCGCCGAGGTGCAGTCGGGGCGGCTGCATTTCGACTACGACGACATCCCCATGTACAACGCCGCGAACATAAGAAAGATCACGAGCTCTTCCACGCTCGGCGTGGTCGCCAAATGCGGGCTCATCTCCGAGTACTGTCTGCTCAGGAACGCGGACAAGTCGACCTGGGAAAAGCTCGGGCGGGAGGAGATGGCGTCGCGCATAGAGGAGGCGACGCGGCTGGTGCTGCGCACGCTCGGGATAGTCAAAGATCCCGTCGTCGAGGTGTTGGACAAATTGGAGAAGAAGGGCGCCGGCGGGATATGCTACAACGGCGGGGAGAAGATAGTTTATCTCTACCGATCGGCGCGCGACTATGACTGGATACGCGGCGCCGTGTGCCACGAGTGCTTCCACGCCCTCCAGCACAAGGCGATGTACGGCGGCTGGTTCGACTGGCTGCAAAAGGAGTTCGGGGTGACGCGCGGCAGGATAAAGCAGTGGCGCGTCAACTCGAACGGGGACGACGACTACGGCATCAGGGGCAGATATTTCGATATCGACGACCAGCCCGAGGCGTATCTCGTGCAGGTGTTCGAGAGCGACGCGCGCGCTTTCGAGTTCGATTGTGCGGAGGCTGCCGCCGCCGTCAGACATCTCGTCGACCTCGAATGAGGCGGCAAGCGGGGGAGAGGATGAATCTCGACGATCACATTTCGGAACTGCTGCATCTTGACGACATAGGGTCCAACAAGCTCATGGATCTCGGTGCGTCGGGCAGTACATATTACATCGTGCGGTGCGGCGGGCACCCCGAGTCTTCGCTCGCCGAAGGGGTCATGCGCGTCATGCTCTCGAGGAGAGGGAAGGGCGCGACCACGGCGCTCACGGGCAGCAGCGCGGCGGAGGGCGAGGAGCAGTCGCTTTCGGGCGGCAACAATTTCGACTGGAACTGCGCCACGGGCAGCGATCTCGCGCGAGTCAAGGACAGCGCCAAGCTCCACAGGTTCATCGACAACGCCTACCGCGAGATAAATCTCAAAGGCAACAATCCCGTATATCTCACCGTGGGCGCGATAGAATGGAAAGTGGCGGCGGCGGGCGGCGCGCAGACGGTCGTCACTCCGCTGCTCGTATTCCCGATCAGGCTGGTGAGGAGGGACGCCGTCTCGCCCGTCACCGTGGAATTCGTCGAAGACGACGCCTATTTCAATCCCTGCCTCTATCACAGGCTGCGCCGCGACCGCGGTGCCGAGCTCGCCGAAGCCTTCCCCCTGCCGGGCGGCAGTGCGGCGAGCGCCGACGAGCCCATAGACATGAGCGCGTTCCGTCCCTCCCGCGACGAGTACGATTTTTCCTATTTCGACAGGGTGGAGGAGTTCGCCGAGTCGCTGACCCGCGATGCGGACGAAAACACCGTTTTCCGTTTCAGGCGCAACACCGTCGCCATAGTCACCTACAACCACGGCGAGATGTGCATGTACTTCGACATCCGCCGCAATCTCGCGACGATAGAACATCATCCGCTGGTGGAGAGGGTGTTCGAGCGGGGCAGCGCCCCTCCGTCCGCTCCGGCGAAGTCGCTGCCCGATCTCGTGCTTCCCGCCGACAGCGTGCAGGAAGGTATCATCGCTCGTATCCTGGACGGCGAGTCCATGATAATCAAAGGACCTCCCGGCACGGGCAAGACGCTGACCATCGCCAATCTGGTCGCGGCGCTCATGGGCGAGGGCAAGAAGGTGCTGTTCGCTTCCAAGAAGCTGTCCGCGCTCGGCGAGGTGCACGCCAAACTGCCCGATAATCTCAGAAAATTCGCGCTGCTGCTCGAAGGCGAGACCGAAAAGCAGGCGGCGTCCGTCAACCGCGCCGAGATCACCAAGGCGCTGAGGGCGGTTGTCGACGCCAGGCGCGAATATTCGCTGCCGCTTTCCGCGGAAGGGGAGAGGATGTCCGCCGAATCCGACGAGCAGGCGGCTTTCGGGCTGCTTAGGGACTATCACAAATTCATGTTCGAGACCAAGTACGCCATAGGCATGACCGGCTACGAGATACTCGACGAGAGCATGAAACGCGCGGGGCTCCCCTGCGTCGGATTTACGAGGAGCAGGGCGTTGCTCGGCGTGACCGCAGACGAATTCGCCGCGGCAAGGCGCGCCGCATCGGAGGCGGATCAGAAATTCGACGCCCTGACGGGCGGCGGCTCTCATGCCGCGGACAAATGCCCGTGGTACGGCATCCGCGAGGGCGTCTTAGCGGAAGAGGCTCTTGCGGACTATTCGGACATCGCGTGCGACGCGGAGAACGCGCTCGCTGCCGCGGACGGGGTTGCCGCCCGCCTTCCGGGCGCGGACGGAGTCTCCATGTTCGCGCTCCGAGAGGTGTTCGCGGGCGAAACGGACAAAAAGACGGTCGCCGCCGTCGCGGAAGCCGCCAAGGCTGAGAGGACCAAAAAGAGCGGCGTGCTGACCGCCGTGGTCAGGGCGCATAAGAAGTATTCGGACGCCGCGGCGGCGAGCGACGACGCGTTCGTGTTCAAAGGCGGGGACGCGGGCGGGCTCGCGACCGCGCTCGCCGGCTGCGGACTGCCCGGGGAGGCTCCCGTCTCCGTGCTCAAAGATATCGCCCTTCACCCCGCGCTGTTCGGCGGCGCGTCGGGGGACGGGCTCACGGACGCCGAACTCGATCTGCTCATCGGAAAGACAGAGTTGCTCCGCGCCAACGCCGAAGCGGAAGCCAAGGAGACCGAGGCGATACGCAAGGCGTTCTCCGAGCAGGCGGAACAAGAGCTTGCAAGCCTTCCCGCCGCCCGCATGAAGGCGCTCGCGGAGTACGCGGAGAGCGGCAGGGAGAAGCCGCGTTTTACGGACTTCGCCGCAAGATCCGCCTTCAAAAAACTTGCCGCGGCGAGCTATGTGAAGGGCGTGACTTTCCCCGAGATCGCCGCCGCCGCGAACGCGTATAATGCCCGCGAAAGGCTGCGCGGCGAACGCGTCGGGCTGGTCAACAGACTCAATCAAAGTTTCGGAAGAGCACTTAACGAAGACGAAACGAGGTGTTTAACCTCCGTTCTTGACTATATCCTCTTGTCGGGTGGCGACGGCGGCGCGCTCGTGCGCGGGACTGTCGCATCGCGCGGGACGCTTCTTGCGGCGCTGTCCGCTTTTGCCGAAGCCCCGTTCGGCGCGGATCTTGGCGGACTTTCGGCGGCGCTCGCGAGAGAGCGGGGAAAGGACGCGCTCTTTGCCGCGCTAAAAAAGTTCGGCGAGACATATCCTTCGGTCGCCGTGACGGACAGGGAGGACGCGCCCGCGACGGGAGCCGCCGTGCGCGCGGTCGCGGAGATATGCGCGGCGGAAGATCTCTCCTCGATGAGCGGCGAAGAGATCGCGGAGCTTCTCGGGTCTCTCCGCGACGAGAGGGCGGCTGCCGCCATAGATTCATTGAAGATCAAAGCCGAAAGGTTCGGCAAAAGGCATTTCGCGGGCGTGTACACCCGCCTGCCTCTCGAGAGGACGACGCCGCGCGACTGGCGCATATTCCTTTCGGAGGCGGAGAGCCGCAGCGTGCTCGGCGCGGCGCTCGGGTATGCCGCTCTCAAGAAAACGCGGCCGTGCGGCGCGGACATGCAGGCGTTCTTCCGTCCCTTCGAGGAGACGGGCAGGCGCCCGGGGAGTTTCGGCGACATATTCGCTCGTTCCTTCTTCCGCGCGCTCGCGTCGGCGCTGCTCGCGTCGCTGGGCAGGGAGAGGAACGGCTGTTACGACCAGGTCAAGACGGCGCTCGGCGCGTTCGGCGACGCGGAGAGAAGGCTCGCCGCGGCGAGCGCGCTCCGCATAGAGCAGAGGTGTATGCAGCGCATAGACCCCCGCGATCCCGATCTCGCTTTTGTTTACAGCGACAGGGGACGCAGTTCGGACGCCGCCGTCAGGAAGCTGTTCAAAGAACATCCTTCCGCCATGCTCAAGCTTATCCGCTGTTTCATCCTCTCGCCCTCGTCCGTGAGCCTGCTCTTCCGCCCGGAGGAGTACTCGACTTTCGATGTGGTCATCGTCGACGAGGCGAGCCAGCTCGAGCCGGTGACGCTGCTGCCGCTCTTGTTCAGAGCCAAACAATGCGTGCTGGTCGGCGACGAGCATCAGATGCCGCCCATCACCCATTTCAGGGCAAAGAACACCGCCTCGCGCGACGACGGCGACTACGATCCCGACATATCGGCATTAAGCCTCGCCCTCGTCAACGAGCGGTTCGCGGTGACCGAGCTCGTCTGCCATTACAGGAGCGCGACCGAGTCGCTGATCAAGTACTCGCAAAAGAGGTTCTATCCCAACATGCGCACCTTCCCCGCCGCCGTGCCCAAGATCGCGGGCGAGCTGGGGCTCAGGTCGGTGTATGTCGAAGGGGGCGTGTTCGAAGGCAGCCGCAACGAACGCGAGGCGAAGGCGGTGGTGGACTGCCTGCGCGCGCATTTTGACAGATACTACGACGAAAAGACGGGCAGGCTCGCCGAGTCGGTGGGCGTGGTCGTGTTCAACGAGAAGCAGCTCGAGTTCATAACCTCGCTCGTCGAGCGGGACGGGAAGCTCTCTTCGGCGGTGTCGCGGGCGAGGGCGGCGGACGGCGATGTGCCCGACAAGACGGTGTTCTTCAAGACCATCCTCACCGTGCAGGGGCAGGAGGCGGCGCATCTCATCCTCGGGCTGACCTACGGCAGGAACATGGCGGGCGGCGCGGTGAGCAGCTTCGGCGACCTCAACAGCAACCGCCACGGCAGATGCGTGTTCAATGTCGCGGTCACGCGCGCACAAAAGTCGGTGACGCTGGTGCATTCGCTGCATTCGTGGGAGATAACCAACGACAACCTCTCTTTCATCAAGGATTATATCCGCCTGGTCGAGGACTTCGCCGCGGACGAGAGGGGAGTGCAGTTCGTGTCCGCGCCGCCGCGGGACGGGTTCGTGTCGAGCGTGGCGCGCGCTCTTGCGGAGGCGGGGGTCCCCGAGCACAGGATAGTGCAGGGCTACGGCGTCACGGAAGGGTCGGTGCGCATCCCGATCGCCGTGCTTTCGGAGGACGGGAGATCCGCCGTGCTCGGCATAATGTGCGAAATGGCGCTCGGACGGAAATACAATTACATCGACTACAATGTACGATATCACGATATCCTCGCCGCGCGCGGTTGGCGGCTGAGACGGCTGGGGATACAGGAATGGTTTGACGACGGGGAGGGCGTCATCGGCGCGCTCACCGCGCTCATAAACGAAACTACGGACTGACCTAAAGGAGGTTGGATATGGCAGACAAAGGCTTCCGCACGAAGCAGAAGACGGAGGAGCTCTCTCCGCAGGAACAGGCGGTGCTCAAGGGGCATCTCGCCGTGCTCGAGGAGCAGCGTAAGGATCAGCTCAAGCAGAGCGCCGCGCGGCTGGACAGGCGTATCGAGGAGATGGCGGAAAACGCCGCCAATTACATCGAGAAGTACGGCGAGGAGGATTTCCGCGCCCAGATGCTCACCATGTTCCTCGAGATCGCCATCGAGATGCGCGAGGCGGTGGATCTCATCTCGTCGGTCAACACTGCGATACAGTTCATGTACAACTGCATAGGGTTCATCGACGATTCGCTGCAGTTCAATTTCGATCTGCAGGATCAGTCGCTCGCGACCAAGTACGGGTTCTTCGACCGCCTGAAGATCAGGATGCGCAACCGCAGGGCTGCCGCCAACAACGCCAACCGCATGAAGATCATGATGGAGCAGATGGGCGGGCAGCTTGATATGGCGCGTTCCATGATGGACAACATGCAATACGCCTGCACCAAGATGCGCGAGTCCATGGCGGCGAGCCAGAGGAGACGCGCAAAGCAGGAGGCGAAGCGCGCAAAGAAGGGCGAGGTCAAGACCAGGCTTTCCGGCGGCAACAAGGCGGCGACGGAGATGATCGCAGCCATCCTCGCGAAGCGCCGTGGCACCGAACTGCCTCCCGAAGATACCTCGTCCGCCAAGGGCGCGGGCGGCTCTGCCGCGACCAAGGGCGACAGCGACATCACCAACATCGACGACATAACCTGATCTTTCGCCGCCGTGAGGGCGGCAGGAGGGCGATATGGCAGGCATAGGCAAGAAGACGGCAAGTCCCGCGGCGGCGGGCGGCGCTGCGGCGGATACGCTCGAGTCGCTGAAGTCGCGTTTCCGCGAGGTGCTCGGCGAGATACGCGCCGTGCTCGCGGGCAGAAAGGACCGCAACGACCTCAAAGACGAGGAGAAACGGCAGCTCCGCACCAAGTATTTCCAGGCGGCGCAGCTCGCGCGCACCCTCTCCCAGCGCTGTACGGATCAGGAAGAGCGCGAGATGTTCGAGGAGCATTTCAAAAAGCTCAGCAATTCCGCTCAGAGCTACGGTTCGGCGCTGAACAGCAAGATCCCGTCCACCACCTTCGACGATGTCAAGGGGCTCGACGGCGTCAAGAAACTCGTCAAGAGTTTCCTCTTCATGGCGCAGAACCGTGAGATCGTCGAGTACTACAAGCTCGAAGGCGGGCTTGGGATGCTCATGTACGGCGCGCCCGGCACGGGCAAGACCATGTTCGCCGAAGCCATCGCCAACGCCATGGATCTGCCCTTGTTCATCGTCACGCCGGCGGATATATTCAAGTCCTATGTCGGCGAGTCCGAGCAGGCGGTCAAGCAGATATTCCAGGAGATAGACGCCTGTCCCGACGGCGCGGTGCTGTTCGTGGACGAATGCGAGTCCATCTTCAGCCGCAGGACGCAGGATACCAAGGACTATAAGGCGGCGGTCACCACCGAGCTGCTCCAGCGCATAAACGGTTTCGGCGGGGACGGCTCGCGGCGCATAATGATCGCGGCGACCAACCGTCCCGATGTCATCGATCCCGCTTATCTCCGCTACAAAAGGTTCTCGCATCTCATCCATGTCACCCCTCCCGACGCCGAAGCCAAGAGGGCGATCATCGAGAGCAAGCTCAAGGGCATAGAGCTCGCGGGCATAACCGTGGACGATATCCTCGCCGCCACCGAACGCAAGTCGGTGAGCGAGAGCCCGATAGGCCGCATCGCCGTCACCGACGCCTACTATTCCGCCGCCGATATCTGCGGCATAATCGAAGAGGCGTGCCGTCAGGCGATCGAGAAGATACAGTCGGACGGGCTGACGAGACATATCCCGCTCACCCGCGAAATGTTCGACACCGCTTTTGCCAAGATCCCGCCCAGCATCCCGCGCGAGCTGCTGCTCGAGTACGAGAATTTCAGGCAGGGCTGAGCCGGGCGTACGGAGGATAGGAAAGTGATCGAACAGATCTGCGGCGCGACGAGAAAAGAGGTGTTCGACTATGTGGCAAGCGAGTACGGCACGCAGCCCGAACACCCTTGGATGGATCTCCCCGAGTATGCCGTCCTCCGCCATCCCGGCGGCAAGTGGTACGGCGTCGTCATGTATGTCCGCGGCGACCGCCTCGGCATAGGGGGAGAGGACTTTCACGACATCCTCGTCTTCAAATGCCCGCCCGAACTGCACCCCGCGCTGCTCGCCCGGAAGGGCTTCCTTCCCGCCTATCACATGAACAAGCTGAATTGGCTCGCCGTCCTTCTCGACGGTTCCGTGCCCGCGGACGAGGTGAAAGGGCTCGTCGACCTCAGTTACTCCCTCGTGGACGAGCGCGCACGGAGAAGGCGAGGGTAGCGCCCGCCGCGCATATAAAATATTTGACACCCGCCCCCGCCCGTGATATCATTACTTGGCAACGGCACGGAGAAGTACCCAAGAGGCCGAAGGGGCTCCCCTGCTAAGGGAGTAGCTGGTCTGAAGCCAGGCGAGGGTTCAAATCCCTCCTTCCGCGCCACACCGCCGCGAGCTTTGTATAGCTCGCGGCGGTTTTTTCGTTCCGAATAAACGCCGCCGGTCACTCGCTCCGTCGCTCTTCCTTCCCAAATTTAACCCGCTGAGCCTGGCTTCAATTCTGCTTTTTGAATGACGTGTGTCCATGCGCTGCGAGGAGGGCTGCGTCATATTCGGGACCTTAAGATGGAGAAAGCTGCCGGTCTGTTTGCTGTTTTGCCGCCTTTTCTGGCTATGGATGGGGTTTTCTCTATACTAATTTCATCCAGA
>DVOE01000033.1 GCA_018713795.1 Candidatus Limadaptatus stercoripullorum | reverse complement strand
TACCTATTGAGGTGAAAATGAGCGAAGTTAAAAAGGACAATGCACAGGACGCCGTCAAGCAGCTCGCCGCATACAAAGGCGGGCAGTTTGCCGAGCTCAAGACCGCGCTGGCGGCAGTGAGAGCGAGACTTAACACCCTCACGGCTTTGGCGCGCAGCCGCAGGGAGGCTCTCGCCGTCCGCGAAGCCGAGCTCAAAGCCGCCGAGGAGAGAGAAGCCGAGGCAGCCGAGCTCGCTGCAAAAGCGGCGAAGCTCGCGGAGACATTGACCGAGCCGGAGCCCGCTCCCGAACAAGCCGAAGATACCGAGCCTGAAAAAGAAGAAGTGTCGGTCCCCGCGGCGGCGGAAGAGGAGCCCGAAGCCCCGGCGGCGACGGCTGAGGAGGAGAAGGCGGAAGAGCCCGCCGCTCCCGAACAGGCCGCAGAGACGGAGCCTCAGCCCGAAGCGAGAGAGAAAGAGAAAGAGCCGGAGCCCGCTCCCGCGCCTGCGCCCACACCCGCAGCGGAAAAGAAGCCTGCGGAAGCTAGGCCCGTCATCAAACAGACCGACAATCCCGCCATACGCGAGGAAGTTCTCCCCGACGGCAGGGTCAGACGAGTGTATGTTCCCCCGACCACTCCCAAGAAGGGCGTGACCACCCGCGTTTTCGAGGGCGGTTACACCGCGTCGAGGAGCCCGCGTCCGCAGGGCGCGCCCCGTCCTCAGGGCGGATACACCCGCGTCGGCGGCGGCATGGCGGGGCAGATGCCTCCCGCGCCTCCCGCAAAAGGCGGCAAGGGCGGTAAGGGCGGCAGGACCGTCCAGGGTCGTCCCGGTGCGCAGCGCGACGGAGACCGCAGCGCTCCGAGCAGGATAAAGCTCGTCAAGCAGGGCTTCATCGTCAACGACAAATACGGCACCGCGACCAACGAAGAGTACGACGAGCGCGTGCGCGTCTACAAGGGCAACCGCAGCCGCGGACAGAGCGGCGGGCAGGCGGCTTATGTCGACCATGCGGTCATCACTTCGGATCCCGTGCCCATCAAAGTTCTCAGCGAGAAGACGGGCATAGGCGCGAGCGAGATCATCTCCAATCTGTTCAGTCTCGGCATAATCAAGACCATCAACGAGAGCATAGATTTCGCGACCGCGGAGCTCATCATCGGCGAGATCACCAAAGATCGTCCCATCACTCTCGAGCTCAAGTCCGAAGCCACTCTCGAGGAGACGCTGAGCGCAAAGCTGGTCATCGACGACGAGGATGTGTCCAAACTTCGTCCGCGTCCTCCCGTGGTCACCATCATGGGTCATGTCGACCACGGCAAGACTTCGCTGCTCGACTATATCAGAAAATCCAATGTCGCGGGCGGTGAGGCGGGCGGCATAACCCAGCACATCGGCGCTTACACCGTGTCGCTCAAAGGCTCGCCCATCACCTTCCTCGACACCCCGGGTCACGAGGCGTTCACTTCCATGCGTGCCCGCGGCGCGCAGGTCACGGACATCGCGGTGCTCGTGGTCGCCGCCGACGACGGCATCATGCCGCAGACCATCGAGGCGATAAACCACGCGCGTCAGGCGGAAGTGCCCATCATCGTCGCCGTCAACAAGATAGACAAGACGGGCGCAAATCCCGATCAGGTGCTGCATCAGCTCACCGAACAGGGCGTGCTCCCCGAGGAATGGGGCGGCGAGACCCCGGTCGTACGCGTGTCCGCAAAGACCGGCGAAGGCGTGGAGATGCTGCTCGAAAACATCCTCACCATGGCGGAGATACGCGAGCTCAAAGCCAATCCCGACCGTCCCGCGCGCGGCACCATCATCGAAGCGCGCCTGGACAAGGGCGTGGGCAAAGTCGCGACCATCCTCGTGCAGACCGGCACGCTGTGCATAGGCGATTATGTGGTCGCGGGCACTTCCACCGGCAAGATCCGCGCAATGGTCGACGACAAGGGCAGAAAGGTCAAGAGGGCAGGTCCCTCCGTTCCCGTGTCCGTCACGGGTTGGGACGAGGTCCCCGAAGCCGGCGATATCATCGATGTGGTCGCGGACGAGAAATTCGCGCGCGAACTCGCAGCAGAGCGCAAACTGCGTCTCGCGGCTCAGGGAGACGAGAGCGGTTCGGTGTCGCTCAGCGATCTCTTTGACAAGATCAAGAAGGGCGAGCTCAAGTCCGTCAAGCTCATCATCAAAGCGGATGTCCAGGGCTCCCTCGAGGCGGTCAAGCAGTCGCTTTCCAAGCTCGGCAACGAGGAAGTGGACATTGATATCATCCACGGCGCGGTCGGCGCGATCAAGGAGAGCGATGTCACCCTCGCAGACACCGCGAAGGCGATCATCATCGGCTTCAATGTCCGTCCCGACGCCAACGCCAAGCAGCTCGCCGCGCAAAAGAACATCGACATCAGGTTCTACAACATCATCTACGATGCCATCGAGGACATCGAGAAGGCGGTCAAAGGTCTGCTCGAGCCCAAGTTCCGCGAGGTCACGCTCGGCACCGCCGAGGTCAGAGAGACCTTCCGTATCACGGGTGTGGGCGTGGTCGCGGGCTGCCATGTCACCGACGGCAAGATACTGCGCGGGGCGCAGGCTCGCCTCATCCGCAACGGCGCCGCCGTGTTTACGGGTGAGATATCCTCCCTCCGCCACGGCAAAGAGGATGTCCGCGAGATCGCCAAGAACTACGACTGCGGCATCACGCTCGCCGGCTATCAGGACATCAAGCACGGCGACATCATCGAAGCCTTCCGCATGGAGCAGGTGAATGAAGATTAAGTTTGAGCGCATAAACTCCGAGCTGCGCAAGCAGATAAGCCTCGTGATCGGCTCGGAAATGAAAGATCCCCGCGTGTCGGAGAGGATAGTCGGCGTGACCAAAGTCTCGGTCACTCCCGACCTCAGGTTCGCCAAAGTCTACCTCTCCGTATTCGGCGAGGACCGCGAAGAGATCTTCTCGGTGATCAAGAGTTCCGCGGGATTCATCCGCGCCCGCCTTCGCGAGAGGGTAGACATGCGCCTCGTGCCCGAGCTGCATTTCGTGCTCGACAACACCGAGCAGCGAGCCGCGGGCATAGAGAAAATACTCGCGGGACTGGATATCCCGAAAGAGGACGACGGAAGCGATGACGGGGAATGAATGTAAGGCAATGGCGGATATGCTGCTCGGCGCACGCGATGTCGCCGTGTTCTGCCATATCTCCCCCGACGGCGACACTCTCGCCTCCGCGCTCGCCGTCTACCGCGCGCTCACGCCGCGCGGCATTTCGGTCTCTCTCTACTCGGAGGACGGCGTTCCCGAAAAATATAAGTTCCTCGAAGGCGCAGAGCTGTTCACCCGCGCGGGCAAGCGCGTGCACGAACTCGCTCTCGCCGTGGATTGCAGCGACATAGACAGGCTGGGCGGCGGCGCGAGGGCATTCCTCGCCGCCAAAAAGCGCGCCGTGATAGATCACCACAAGACGCATATCAAATTCGCCCCCTCGACGCTCGTCGACAGCGACGCGGCAGCCTGCGCGGAGATAGTCTATCGCGTGCTCGACTCGGCGGGGCTGGTGGACAAGTCGGTCGCCGAAGCGCTGTTCGTCGGCGTAGTCACGGACACGGGCTGTTTCAGGTTCTCATCCACCACGGCGGAGACGCACGCCATCGCCGCCGATCTCATGCGCCGGGGCATAGACGCCGAAGCTCTCGTCTGCAACTCGTACAGCAAGACGACGCGCAGCATTTTCGCGCTCAAACAGCGCGTGCTCGGCGGCTGCAAATTCTTTGACGACGGCAAAATCGCCGTCATCGCTTTCAGAAAAAAAGATTTCGAGGAGACGGGCACCACCGCCGCCGACACAGACGGCGTAATCGATCCCGTCATCGCCATCGCGGGCGTTGAAGTCGCCTTCTCGATCGCGGAGGTCGCCGACAAGAGCTTCAAGATCAGCATCCGCACGAGCGGAGGCGCCGACGCGAGCGATATCGCGGCGGTCTTCGGCGGCGGCGGACATTCGCGCGCGGCGGGATGCAGGCTGAACGGCTACTACGAGGACATCGTGGACAAGCTCATGAAAGCCGCGCGGGACAGACTTTGAGATGATCTCGGGTTTCGTCAATTTTTATAAGCCTTCGGGCATGACCTCGTCGGACGCGGTCGCCATCGTGCGCGGAACGCTCTCGCGCGCGCTCGGCGAAAAGGTCAAGGCGGGGCATATGGGCACCCTGGATCCCTTTGCGACCGGCGTGCTCCCGATAGGCGTCGGAAAAGCCGCGAGGCTGTTCGACATCCTCCTCAAAAAGCAGAAGACCTATATCGCCGTCATCAAATTCGGCACGGCGACGGATACCCTCGATCTCACGGGAAAGGTGCTCTCCGAAGGCGGCGTCGTCCCATCCCGGGAAGACCTTGAGCGCGTGCTCCCCGAGTTCACAGGCGAGCTCATGCAGATCCCGCCCGCGTACTCGGCAAAGAGCGTCGGCGGCAGGAGGGCGTACGACCTTGCAAGAAAAGGGCAGGATGTCGAGCTCGCTCCCGTAAAAGTCACCGTGCATTCCATCCGCCTCCTCTCGTTTTCGGACGATGAAGCGACGGTGGAGATCTGCTCGGGCAGCGGCACCTACATACGCGCGCTCGCCCGCGATATCGCGGCAAGGCTGGGGACGACCGCGCACCTCACGGCGCTCGAAAGGACGGCGTCCGGAGCGTTCACGGCAGACGGCGCCGTCACGAGAGAGGGGTTCGAGTCCGATCCCGCGGCGCATATCCTGCCCATCGACTTTCCGCTCGCCGACATGCCTGCCGTGTCGCTCGGCGAGACCGATGCGCTCACGGCGTCGAGGGGCGGAAGAGTGATCCTCTCCCACGAGCTGCCCGGGGGAGACCTCGCAGTCAGAGCCGTTGACGGCAAATTCATAGGCATAGGCTGCGCCGAAGACGGCGCGCTCAGAATGAAGGCGGTGTTATGCTGAAACTCACGCTCGGTCAGAAACTCCCTCGCCCCGCGGTGGTCGCGCTGGGGTTTTTCGACTGCGTGCATATAGGGCATAAGGCTGTCATCGAACGCGCAAAGCGCATGGCGGAGGAGCAGGGCGCCGTGTGCGCCGTATTCACCTTCTCCGACGACCCCGCGAGCGCTCTCGGCAAAGGAAAGCAGATCTACACGCCCTCCGAACGCGCGGGACTTTTCGAAGAGCTCGGGGCGGACGCGATGGTATCCTGCGCCTTTTCGGATGTCAGGGATATGCCGGCGGCGGAGTTCGCTAAGCTTCTCAAAACTTCGCTCCCCGCTGTCGCGGTCGCGGCGGGCGAGGACTACACCTTCGGCGCGGGCGGGAAGGGCGACACCGCGCTGCTTGCGGAAGTTTTCGGGAAGGCAAAGGTCGAGACGGTGCCTTTCGTCGTCACGACGGGCGGCACAAAAGTGTCCTCTTCGCTCATCCGGAGGCTGATCTCCGCGGGGGATGTCGAAGCGGCGAACGAGCTGCTCACCGGGCGGTATTTCATGACCGGCAGGGTCCTTCATGCTCACGGCAGAGGCAAGCGGTTGGGATTCCCGACCGCGAACATACCTCTCCCCGGCGACAGAGAGCCGCTCGCGCCCGGCGTCTACGCCACCGTCGTCAAGGCGGACGGGAAGCGGTTTGGCGGTATGACCAATGTCGGCGCACGCCCCACCTTCGGCGAGACCGCGCCCACCGTCGAGAGTTTCGTTTTCGACTTCTCGGGGGACCTTTACGACAAAGATATCACGCTGTCGTTCGTGGGAAGATTGCGCGACATACGCGACTTCGGCTCGGCGGCTGCGCTCGAAAGACAACTCGCCGCCGACGAGATCGCGGCGAGAGAACTGCTCGGGAGAACGGTTTTATGAGCAATTACATAACACCCGCGCGGCCGCTGTTCGGCCCCTCTGGATCACCCGAAAGTTTTGCGGCGGAAGGGCACACTTCGACCGCGGAAATGCCCGCGTGGCTGCGTGCGCGCGGACTTGATGTCTACGAATATTCATTCGGCAGAGGAGTACGGCTCTCGGATGCGACCGCCGCCAAGATCGGCGCGGAATGCGACAAAAACTCCGTCGAGATAAGCGTCCACGCGCCTTATTTCATCAATTTTGCCTCCGTCGAACCCGAAAAAGCAGCGAATTCCGTTCGCTATCTCACCTCGTCGTTGCACGCGCTCCGCGCGCTCGGCGGCATGAGATGCGTCTTTCACCCCGGCGCTCAGGGCGATCAGACCCGCGAGGACGCCTTTGCACGCACAAAAGACGCTTTCGCCGCCGCTCTCGACGAGATAGAAGCCGAAAATCTCGGCGATCTCATCGTCTGTCCGGAGACCATGGGCAAATTGGCGCAGATCGGCACCGTGGACGAGGTCGCGGCGCTTTGCAACATGGGCGAAAATGTCTATCCCTGCGTGGATTTCGGGCACCTCAACGCCAGAGAGGGCGGCTCGCTCAAAACGACCGCCGACTTCCTCGCCGTCATCGACAGGCTCGCGGAACTCATCGGCGAGAAGAAGACCCGCAATATGCACATCCACTTTTCAAAGATACAGTACGGCGCGAAAGGGGAGATCAGGCACCTGACTTTTGAAGACGACATCTTCGGACCCGACTTCGAACCCCTCGCCGAAGCCATTGTGCTCAGAGGGCTCACGCCCCACATCCTTTGCGAATCCGCGGGCACCCAGGCGGAAGACGCCGCCGCCATGCGCAATATGTGGCTCCGCGCCGCCGAAGCGACACCCGCCTTTTGATAAACTTCGCTAAGAGCAGCCCATCCGCGGCAGAGCCGCCAAAACAACTTCGACAAACGATCCGCCTGTCAAACAGGCGGATCTCTTTTTCCCGCGACAGGCGGATATCGAACCGACGACAAATTTTTTTTGAAACCTTCCAAAAATTCGAGGGTAGAGAACCTCACAAACTATTCGCAAAACACAGCTTTTACGAATAGAAAGTGGTTAAAAGGCGTGTAAAGAGTAAAAACCGGCGTTTTCCGCGAAAATCATCATTTGAACGGATGTTCAAGCGTTCGGCGGCGGTCGTCGTTTTTTCGGCGGATCTTTTGCGTAAAACTATGACCTTGTTTGTTGACCTTGCTAACCTTGGTGAGATGGCTGTCGCGGATCTTTTGCGTAAAACTACGACCTTGTTTGTTGTTCGAGCTTTTATGTCCGTTTGATAATGATATTCGTTTGTTAATATCGGTCGTACGCGGCGATCCTCGGATTTGGGTCGTCGGCGTCGTTCGCGCGGCTGATTTCCGTTTCTCGGATCGTTATCGTCCGCCAGCGAACCGTCGGGCTCGCATTTTCGCCCTCGCGCCGCGATCGTGTCGCGCTTCTCGGCGCGTCCCGGCGGTTTGACCGATTGGTTATTTGCGCATATGTCCGTTCATAAAGATCGAACTACAAGTCAAACGGCGCGGGTCAAGGCAACACGCGCTCGAGCGTCCTTGTGACCGCGGTGACGGCGTGCTCGAATGTCAGACCGCCCTGAACATAGACCGTATAAGGCTCTTTTATGGGCGAATCGGCGGAAAGTTCGATGGACGACCCTTGCACGAAGGCTCCCGCCGCCATTATGACATCCGACTGATAGCCCGGCATCGCC
The DNA here is from genome assembly GCA_018713795.1 of Candidatus Limadaptatus stercoripullorum. Classification (GTDB taxonomy): domain Bacteria; phylum Bacillota; class Clostridia; order Christensenellales; family CAG-917; genus Limadaptatus; species Limadaptatus stercoripullorum. Next base: position 17,106 of record DVOE01000033.1, on the reverse strand, counting down.
CAAGGCTCCGGCACGACATTGCTGTCGACAGGCGAAACGCTTTGGACGGCGCGGCAGAACCCGATGAGCTCGTCTGCGGAACGCATCCTGATGCTCGCGACTATGTCGTAGGCGGTGCGTCCTGCGTCCGGGAGCGCGGGATAACCGGCGTCCGAGAAGGCTTTTGCGAACAAATAAGCCGATTTAACGGCGTTTTTGACGGCTTGCGGCGCGAGGAAAAGCCCCTGATAGTACGGCAGATAGCCGCTGATATACGACCCGACTTCGGCGCCGAGCGAAGGCGCGGTCAGCCTGCGCGCGGCAAGATCCACGAGTTCGGCGCGCCCCGCCACATAACCGCCGGTGGGCGCGATCCCGCCGCCTATGTTTTTGATGAGCGACCCCGCGATGAGATCGGCGCCTACATCCGTAGGTTCGATGACTTCGACGAACTCGCCGTAGCAATTATCCACCAAAATAAGGGTCTCGGGGCTGATTTTTTTGACAAAACGCACGAGATCCGCGATCTTTTCGACGCTTATCGCGTCCCGCCACTCGTATCCCCTGCTTCGACCCACGAAAACGGCGCGGACGGGAGAACTTTCGAGCTCGCGTTTTATGGCGTCAAAGTCGAAGTTCGGGTCCGCGGGATCGCCGGCACAAAGCTCAACGGCGGAAAAAGTCACGCCGTAATCGGCAAGTGAACCGCAATTTTCGCCCGAAATGACATCCGAAAGCGTATCATACGGCTTTCCGGACGCCGAAATAAAGCGATCGCCAGGGCGAAGCGCCGCAAAAAGCATGAGCGTTATCGCCTGCGTGCCCGTGGAAATGAGCGGCGAGACCAGCGCGCTTTCGGCGCCCAACGCGCGCGCAAAGACGCGCCCCAAGGTGTCCCGACCGGCGTCATCGTAGCCGTAGCCCGTTGAACCGTAAAAATGACGCGCCTGAACGGCGTTTTCGCGAAAGGCGTCCAGCACCTTTTGCTGATTGCGGAGAGCGATCTCGTCGATCTCCTCGAATTTTTCGCCGAGAGAGCGGACGGCTGCTTTGACCATTTGCTCGGCTTTTTCTCTCGTCATATCTTCACTTCCTCAAAAGTATTCTCAATTTCGGCATTTTATAAAGTTGTTCCGCCGCTTAAACGCTCCCGAACATAGGCTGCCGCGCCGTCGTGATCGCCGGCTGCGAACCACCTTGCGAAGGGATAGCGCCTGAACCATGTGAGCTGCCGTTTGGCGTAATTTCTGGTGTTTTTTTTGATGTTTTTTGCGATCTCGTCAAGACCTTCCGCCGAAAACCCGCCGTTTTCCCGGTATTCGTCCATGTACGGCAAAAATTCCTTGTAGCCGATCGCCTTCATGCTTTGAGCCTCGCCGCCGAGAGCGTCGAGAAAGCGCGCCGCTTCTTCGGGGAGCCCCGCCTTTATCATTTTGTCCGCGCGCGCGTCCGTCCGCGCATACAGTTCCTCGCGCGGAGCCGTGAAGCAGACCAATATGAAGTCGCCCGAAAACTCGTCTTTTTGCTCTGAAAGCGGTTTTCCGGTGAGTTTTGCCGCTTCCATGGCTCTCACCAGCCGCTTTTTGTCGTTGGGGTGCAGCTTTTCCGCGGAAGCCATGTCGCACTCGCGGAGCAGATCGCGGAACTTTTCGCCGCCTATCTCGTCGTAGAGCGCGCTAAGCTCAAGCCTGAGCGCGGGATCGGCAGCCGCGCCGCCGAGCCCGAGGGGTCTGAAAAGGCTCTCGAAGTACAGTCCCGTGCCGCCGCATACGATGGGCAGACTGCCTCGGGATATCGCGTCCCGCGCCGCCTGTTCGGCAGCCGCCGCGAAGTCGGACACCGAGTAGCTTTCGCCAGCATCCACGATGTCTATGAGGCGATAATCCACCTCGCTGCGGCGGTTTTCGGGCTCTTTTGCGGTGCCAATGTCAAGCCCGCGGTAGATCTGCATACTGTCCGCGGATATTATCGTGCCGCCGCGCTCCAAGGCAAGGCGGTGGGCAAATTCGGATTTGCCGGACGCCGTGGGACCGCCCACGAAGACGGCGCGAGGAGCCTCGAACAGCTTTGAGCGTGAGAGCGCAGGGGCGGTCATCCGACGACCCTCATGAACATTTTTTCAAAGTCGCGCCTGGTCAGCGTGACGACCGCGGGTCTGCCGTGGGGGCAGCTTGCGGGAAGATCGCCGTTCTCGTCCATGAGATTGCCGAGCACAAATTCTATCTGCCTGTCCGTCAGGAATTCGCCGCCTTTTATCGCGGCGCGGCATGCCTCGCGGCTTATCTTTTCCTTCATCAGCGAACGGATGCTCAGCTCCTCGTCGCCGGGAGCGTCCTCGTAAAGCAGCGAAAGGAACTTCGAAAAGTCCATTTTGACGAGCGGCGCGGGCACGGCGTAGACGAGATAGGACTCGCCGTTCTTCTCGATGTCGAATCCCATTTCGCAAAGCACGGGCATCAGCCTTTCGAGGCACTCCGCTTCCCCGCCCGACGGACGAATCTTATGCGGCACGAGAAGCGGCTGCGCGCAGTCGGGTCCGAGACCGGACATGAGTTTGTCGTAAAGCACGCGCTCATGCGCGGCGTGCTGATCGATGATGTAGACCTTGTCGCTTTTCTCGACGATGAGATAGGTCCCGAAGACCTGACCCACGACTTTGCCGTCAAAGGAAGAAAAACGAGGACGGAAACTATTCGTAAAATCCCGAGAGTTTATCCCGCCGACAGCCTTTTCGGTGTCGAACAGTCTGCCGAGGACTTCGGCGTCCGAGTTCGCAGGCGAGGCGGAAGCCCTATATGCGCCGAGCGCGCTTTCGGCGGCGCGGCCGGATCCGGAGCCCGCAGGGACGATCGTCCGCAGCGACGAGATGTCAAAGGTCTCGCGCGGCGAGGAGCCGCTCGCGGACGAAGATCCGCCTTCCGCCATGTCGTCGTAAAACGCGGCGGCGTCGAGGGCGATCTGTTCGTAGTTCACCGAAGGCAGGAGTTCCTGTTCGGGCGCCTTGTCAAAGCCGGCTTTTTCGCCGTAAGCCGCCTCCGAAACCACCTCCGACACGGCGCGGTAGACGGCTCCGAACACGGCATTTTTGCTCCTGAACCTGACCTCGGCTTTTGCGGGATGGACATTGACATCCACTTCGTCGAAAGGCAGCAGGATATCCAACACGAACGCGGGATAAGTCCGCTTTACCAAAAAGCCCTGATACGCCTTTTCCACGGCGGCGGTGACGGTATCGTCTGAGACCACCCTGCCGTTGACGATGGTGGTCTGGCGCGAGCGCGTGGGCGTGGTGGTGCCGGGCGCGGAGACATAGCCTTTGACGGTTATGCCGGAAGACGCCGTCCTGTCCACCTCGAGCATCCTTGAAGTTATGGACGCGGGATAGACCGCGAGGGCGGCGTCGCGGAGGGAGCCTCCTTCGCTCGTGAGCAGCCTTCCGTCCTCGGAGGACAGAGTCATGCGCACGGCGGGATTTGCGAGCACGGCGCGCTCGACGGTCTCGCGGATATAGGCGAGCTCCGTCGAGGGTCTGCGCAGGAATTTCAGCCTCGCGGGCGTATTGAAAAAGAGGTTCTCGACGGTGACGGTGGTGCCCGGCGCGCGGCTTTTGTCGCACTCGGAGACGGTCTCGCCGCCGCGGATGCGCAGCTCGTGCGCCGCGTCGTCGTTTTTTGTGCGCGAGAGCGCGGTGACTTCGGACACGGACGCTATGCTGGCGAGAGCTTCGCCCCTGAACCCCAGCGTTGAAACGGTGTCGAGATCGGTTATCTCTTTAAGTTTGCTTGTGGCGTGCGGCAAAAAGGCGGCGTGCATATCCTCTCTCGCTATGCCCGCGCCGTTATCGGAGACGGAAATGCTCCTGATGCCGCCCTCGAGCACGGTGATATCTATCGAGGTCGCGCCCGCGTCGAGGCTGTTTTCGAGGAGTTCCTTGACCACGGACGCGGGGCGTTCTACCACCTCGCCCGCCGCGATCATGTTGAACACATCGGGTCTTAAAATGTTGATCTTGCTCATCGCTATCCTCCGCACTCCTCGTCGAGCCTGCGTTTGAGATCGGCAAGCACGGCGAGCGCCTGCATGGGCGTGAGATTGTCGGGATCGATGTCCCTGAGCTCCTTTTCGACGGCGGATTCCTCGCGGTCGAAGAGCCCGAGCTGTTCGGTTTTGCGCTTAGTATCCGCGGCGAGAAGTATGCCGTTGGCGTCCCTTAGTTCGCCCTGTTTTTCGAGTTCGGCAAGTATCCTCTTCGCCTTTTCGACGACATCCCGCCTGACACCCGCGAGCGACGCGACCTCGACGCCGAAACTCCTCGGCGCGCTGCCGCGCACGATCTTATGCAAAAAGACTATCCTATCCCTGTCCTCGCCGACGAGCACGCGGTAATTCTTGACGCCGCCGAAACTTTCCGCCTCGGTGAGCTCGTGGAAATGCGTCGCGAACAGCGTCTTGGCGCGTATCTCGGAGGTTATGTGTTCGAGCACCGCCCAGGCGATCGCGAGCCCGTCGTAAGTGGAAGTTCCCCGTCCGATCTCGTCGAGGATGAGGAGGGAGGAAGATGTGGCGTAATTGAGTATGGTCGCGACCTCGATCATCTCGACCATGAAAGTTGACTGACCGCCGCCGAGGTCGTCGCTCGCGCCTATCCTCGTGAAAATGCGGTCCGTGAGCGTGATCTCGGCGCTCTCAGCCGGCACGAAACAGCCTATATGCGCCATGAGCACGATGAGCGCGACCTGCCGCATATAAGTGCTTTTCCCCGCCATATTGGGACCCGTGAGCACGACGGTGCGGTTGTCCTCGCCGTCGAGCAAGGTATCGTTCGGCACATACGCGCCGCGCTCCATGAGCGTCTCGACGACGGGATGCCTGCCCGCCTTTATCTTCAGCGCCTTGACCTTGGAGCCGATGACGGGACGCACATATCCGTTCGCCGCGGACACGGTCGCAAACGAAAGCAGCGCGTCCAGCGCCGCCGTCGCGCGCGCGGTGGTTTGGAGAGCGCCGAGCTTTGCGATGAGCATCTCTTTGAGTTCGGCGAGTATCTTGCTCTCGAGCGCCGCCGCTTCCTCGCCCGCGGTGAGTATCTTGGTCTCGATCTCTTTGAGTTCGTCGGTGACGAACCTCTCGCCGCCGACCAGAGTCTGCTTGCGCTGATAGCGGTAAGGCACCTTGTCGGCGAAGGACTTTGACACCTCGATGTAGTAGCCGAAAACCTTGTTGAACCCGACTTTGAGGGTGCGGATGCCCGTCTCGTCGCGCTCGCGCGCTTCGAGGTCGGAAAGCCACACTTTCGCCGTGCTCTCGATGTCGCGAAGAGCATCCAGCCTGTCCGAATACCCCCGCCTCACGACGCCCGTCTCTCCGCCGTTCTTTATGCGCGGATCGCGTCCTCTCTCGAGGGCGGCGTCCAGAACGGCAGCCTCTTCCGGCATGGGATCGAGGTCGCCGCCCGCGGCTTTGAGCAACGGATCTTTGAGCCCTTTGAGCGCCGTTTTGAGGTCGGGCACGGCGTCCAGCGTATCGGCGACGGAGATGAGCTCGCGCGCTCCCGCCGTGCCGTAAGCCAGCCGCCCGAGCAGCCTTTCGAGGTCGCGCACGCGTTTTAGCGCCGCGGTCAGCGACTCGCGCGCGGTACGATCCTCGACCAATTTCTGCACGGCGCCGAGCCTCGCGTTTATCTGCTTTTCGTCGCGGAGCGGACGGCTCACCCAGCGCATGAGCAGCCTCGCGCCCTGCGCGGTCAGCGTCCTGTCCAGCACGCCGATGAGCGATCCCGTGCGCTTGCCGTCGCGAAGGCGCGCGGTGAGTTCGAGATTGCGCCTTGTCGCCTCGTCGAGTAGCATGAAGGACTTGTCTCTGACATAAACGAGACCGCTAAGCTGTCTGAGCGAGCGCTTCTGGGTTTGCAGAAGGTACTCGTAGAGCCCGCCCGCGGCGGACACGGCGTACTCCTTGTCCGAGCACTCGAACGCGTCGAGGGACGCCACGCCGAGGGCGTCCGCGAGCTTTTTCGCCGCCCCCGTAAAATAGTAGGCAAAATCGTGATAGCAACGCGGTTTGGTCTCGCGGGAGCGGAAATAGCGCACCTCGGAGACCAGCGGAAGGAACTTCTCGTTGCAAACGCACTCGCTGGGTTCCACCGCCGCCAGCATATCCGACAGTTTCTCGAGCCTGTCCTCACCCGTATACTCGGTCAGACAGAACTCCCCCGTGCTGATATCCGCCCACGCCAACCCGCAGCCGTTCGCCGCTGCGTAGACGGAAGCGAGATAATTGGACTTTTTCTCGTCGAGTATATCTTCTTCTACGAGCGTGCCGGGGGTGACCACGCGGACGACATCGCGCTCGACCATGCCCTTGCTCTCTTTGGGATCGGTGAGCTGTTCGCAGATGGCGACGCGGCAGCCGGCGTCTATGAGGCGGCGGATATAGTTGTCCACCGCGTGATACGGAACGCCGCACATGGGCGCGCGCCGCTCAAGCCCGCAGTCCCTGCCGGTGAGCACGAGATCGAGTATGCGTGACGCCTTTTCGGCGTCCTCGAAGAACATTTCGTAAAAGTCGCCGAGCCTGAAAAAGAGGAGACAATCGGGATATTGCGCTTTTATCTCCATATACCTCTTCATCATGGGCGAGAGCTTGCTCGTGTCGATCATAACTTTTCCTCCGCTTCGCCGAACAGCGACGCCGACCGCGACGAAGTTATCCGGACCCTGAAAAACTTTCCGATGTCCTCGGGGCTGCCTTTGAAGTTGACCAGCCTGCCGCCGTCCGTCCTGCCGCAGATCATGCCGTTTTTGCCGCTCGGTCCGTCCGCGATATCCTCGGCGAGCACCTCGTAGCACCCGCCGACAAAGCGTTCGGAGAGCTCCTTGGTGACGGAGTTCTGAAGGGCGATGAGCTCCCCTATACGCCGCTTTTTGATTTCGTAGGGAAGCTGGGGCATGGCGGCGGCGGGAGTGCCTTTCCGCGGCGAGTAGATGAATGTGAACGCGTTGAGATATCCGACCTCGCGAACGAGGGACATGGTGCCCTGAAAGTCCTCTTCGGTCTCGGTCGGGAAGCCGACCATGATATCCGTGGTGAGCCCGATGTCCGGCATTAGATCTCGCAACATCGCGATCTCGGCAAGATACTTTTCGCGCGTGTACCGCCTGTTCATGTCGCGGAGCACCCGATCGCTCCCCGACTGCACGGGAAGATGCAGCGCCCGGCATATCTTATCCGACTCCGCCATAGCCTCCGCGACCTCGCGGGTTAGGTCTTTGGGATGCGAGGTCATGAAGCGCACGCGGAACTTGCCGGGGATACGGTCGATCTTCCGAAGCAACCGCGCGAAATTCTCGCCGCCGCCGAGGTCGTGCCCGTAGGAATTGACATTTTGTCCGAGCAGCGTGATCTCGCCGTAGCCTTCGTCCACCGCCCTCTTCACCTCGTCGAGCACGGCGTCCTCGCTCCTCGAGATCTCCCTGCCTCGCACATACGGGACGATGCAATAGGTGCAGAAATTGTTGCAGCCGTAGATGATGTTGACCCAGGCGTTGGGATAGCTCGTCCTGAGCGTGGGGGTCGCCTCGTCCGCGGAGAGATAGTCCTCGGGCATATCCGTCGCGGCGGTGCGCCTGCCCTTTCGTTTTTGGGCGGCGCGGGCGGCGAGCACCCTCTCGATCTCGGCGGGAAGCCTCGAGATATTGCGGGTGCCGAGGATGATGTCGATGTAAGGATAATGCGCGGCGATACGCTCCGCCGCTCCCTCCTGCTGCGGCATACAACCGCAGACGGCGACGATAAGCGAAGGATTCCGCCTTTTCAGCGCTTTTGTGACCCCTATATTCCCGAGCGCCCGCCTCTCCGCCGTGTCGCGTATGCAGCAGGTGTTGAAGACGAGGACATCCGCCTCCTCGGAGTTTTGGGTGCACTCGTAGCCCGCGCGCGCAAGAAGTCCCGCGAGCTTTTCGGACTCGTGGACATTCATCTGACAGCCGTAGGTCACTATCTTGTACTTCATGTGCCTCCCGTGCGTGCGCGCGTCGCACGCAATCTTCCGTGAATTAATATTATACATAAATCCCGCGCGAAGCACAATAATAATTTGCGTGAAAACATATGACGACGCGGGGGCGAAAACCTCCGCGAAAAAGGGAGAGAAGACAAAACGCGGAAAGCGGCGGAAGCGGCTTGCGGCGGCGGTTATCGTCGTCGCCTTGCTGCCCCTCGTCGCGGCTGCGGTGGCGGCGGGAGGCTTTTACCTTTGGGCGGAAGGCGCCTCATACGACCCCTCGCTGCTCCCCACGGCGGCGGCGCTCCCCGTCTGGCTGACGGCGGACGGCGAGCGCATAGAGACGGTGGGAGAGAGGTATGTCACCGCGTCCGAACTGCCGGATGTGGTGAAGGACGCCTTCGTCGCCCTCGAAGACAGGCGGTTTTACTCTCACCACGGCTACGATGTCCGGGCGATGGGGCGCGCGGCGCTCACCAACTTAAAGCGCGGCGGCGTGGTCGAAGGGGGCTCCACCATCACCCAACAGCTCGTCAAAAACACTCATCTCGACCCTTCGCGCACTCTCAGGCGCAAGCTCGACGAGATAGCGATCGCGCGCAAGATCGAGCGCGCCTATTCGAAGGATGACATTCTCGCCATGTACCTCAATGTCATCTACTTCGGCGGCGGCGCTTACGGGCTGGCTGCGGCGAGCAGGCTGTATTTCGACTGCGCGCCCGAGGAACTGAGTCTGTCCCAGGCGGCGACGCTCGCCGGCATAGTCAAAAATCCTTCGCGTTACTCCCCTCTCGGCGACATCAACGCGGCGAAACGCCGACGCGACACCGTTCTCGATGTCATGTGCCGAGAGGGTCATATAAGCAAAGAGGAGCGCGACGCGGCAAAGAGCGAGGAACTCGAGGTCAAAAAGCGCTCGGAGGACGGCGCGGGCGCGAAGTTTTATCTCGAAGCGGCGGCGGAAGAAGTGTGCCGCGTGCTCGGCATAACGCGCTACGCCCTGGACAATTCGGGCTATACCATAGTCACCGCTCTCGACGGCGATATGCAGCGCGCGGCGGAGAAAACCGCAAGGAGCAAGGCGCTCTACAAGGAAAACGGCACCGAGAGCTCGGCTGCCGTCATAGACAACGAGACGGGCGCGGTCATCGCCTACACCTCGACGGCGGGCTACGAGATAGCGCGGCAAGGGGGCTCCGTGCTCAAACCTTTCACCGTCTACGCGCCGGCGTTCGAGACGGGCACGGTCTCGCCCATGACGCCGATCCCCGACCGCGAGACCGACTACGGCGGCTACCGTCCCGGCAACTTCGGCGGAGTGTATTACGGAGACACCACACCGAGGGAAGCCATCGCGAAGTCAATGAACGCGGCGGCTGTCGCCGTCATGAACTACACGGGCGCGGCGCGCTCCGCCGCTTGTGCGAGGGCGTTCGGACTGCCTCTCTCAGCCGAGGACGAAAACCTCGCGCTCGCTCTCGGCGCGACTTCGGAAGGAGTGGATCCGAGAGTGGTCGCGGCGGCTTATTCCGCGCTCGCGAGAGGGGGCGAGTATATCCCGCCGCACTTCGTGCTCTCCGTGCAAAAGGACGGGAGAAAGATATATTCGTGGAGCGAGACTCCGACCCGCGCGGTTGGCGAAGACACGGCGTATCTCCTCACCGACTGCCTGCGCCACGCGGTCATGGGCGGCACGGCGCGCACTCTCTCTTCCCTGCCTTTCGAAGTGGCGGCAAAGACGGGCACCGTGCAAAAGACGGAGGAGCTCAACACCGACGCCTGGTGTGCGGGCTACACCACCGACCTCTCCTTTGCCGTCTGGCACGGCAGCAGCGGCATGACCGAACGCGGCGGCGGACACGCCGCCATGCACGCCGCGCGGCTGCTTGAAGAAGGATGCAAGAAGACGCCCGCCCCTTTCCGCGAACCCGACTGCGTCGAACGGCGGGATATCGACATCTATTCCACCTTGCTCGGCGGCGAATGCGCGGAAGCGCTCCATGAAACGCCGGAGGGATATGTCGTCTCCGCCCTCTTTTCAAAGCGTTATCTCCCGAAAGGCAGATCGCGCTTTAGGGACTGCCCGCCCTCTTTCGAACTCAAAAGCAAAGACGGTGGCGTAACTCTGACCTTGCAGACGGAAGCTGCGTTTGACTACTCCGTCGTATGCTCCGATCTCCTCGGAGAGCGCGAGATAGCCTATATCCGCGGCTCCGAACAAGGCGGAAAAGATCGCCGTCTCTTCCTCGGCGCGGATGTGACGGAAGGCGAAAAGACGATCTCGCATCTCCCCATCTCCTTTGGCGGCAAAGCCGTCTACCGCGTCACCGCCCTCACCGAGAACGGCGCCGTCGCCGGCACCTCCCGAAAGGAGATCTACCCGCCCCTCCCGCCGCTCATTTATTAGTCCGCCTCGGATCCGAACGCGTCCTCACGCGTCCTCTCTTCCCCCCCCGAGATCCACGCAAATAACACAAAAAAAAGCGGCGCACGCGCCGCTTTTTGAGTTTTCGGGTGGTTTTCGTGTGGTTTGGGCGGACTGCCTTCTCAGAAGATCTCCGTGCCTTCGACGGCGGCGGAGACGAGCCCTTCTATGTCCATGCCTTGCTCGGCGCGTTCCACGGCTTTGAGGGTGGGATGTATGACGGGCGCCTTGGGCAGGAACACCGTGCAGCAGTCCTCGTAGGGGCGGATGGAGATGTCGAAAGTGCCCGCGTGCTTGGCGATCGCGGTGATCTCGTCCTTGTCCAGACCCACCAGCGGACGGAATATGGGCAGGGTCGCGGTCGCGCCCGTGCAGGTCATGCTCTCCACCGTCTGCGAAGCCACTTGCCCCAGGCTCTCGCCGGTGATGAGCGCGCCGCACTCGTACTTTTCCGAGAGGCGGCAGGCTATCCGCATCATGAATCTGCGCATTATGGTGATCATGAAGTTCGCGGGGCAATGCTCGTGTATGGCGAGCTGGACATCCGTGAACGGCACGACGAGCAGTTTCATATGTCCCGTGTAAGCGGCGAGTTTGTCGCGAAGGTCTATGACCTTGTCGCGCGCCTTGTCCGAAGTGTAAGGCGGAGAGGCGAAGTGCACCGCAAAAAGTTTCATGCCGCGCTTAGCCATGAGATAGGCGGCGGCGGGGGAATCTATCCCGCCGGAGAGCAGCAACATCCCCCTGCCCGAGCAGCCGACGGGAAGTCCGCCCGCTCCCGGGATATCCGAAGAATAGACCAGCGCAAAGCCGTTTTCGCGAATATCCACGCGGAAATTGACCTCGTAGTCCGTAAGATCGACCTTGAATCTGCCCTTTTCGAGCACGGTGGAGCCGAGAGCCGCGGCTATCCCCGCGCTCGTCCCCGGCACGCGCTTGTCCGCGCGCTTGACGGTGATGCGGAAGCTCGTCTTCCCTGCCGCCGCCGGCACCTCGTCCGCGCACTCCGAAAGCGCCTCTCTTATCTCGGGAAAATCGCTTTCCGCCATGACCGCGACCTTGCGCGCGACGGAGAGGGAGTGTATGCCGAACACCTTTTTCAGCCTCTCCACCATCTCGCTCTCGTCCTCCGGCGCGAAATCTTCGGCGTAGTAGCGCCCCTGCGTGCGCGTGAAGCGGTAGTTTATCCCCGAAAGCGCCGCTTTGATGTTTTTTATGAGCAGCGACTCGAAATAATCGCGGTTTTTCCCTTTGAGGAATATCTCGCCGTACCTTATGACGATGACTCTTGACATACCTTCTCCTATCTCGGCGCGACCGCGGACAGCTTTTCAGCCGCCTCCGCCGCCTTTTTCGCCGCAAAAACCATCTCTTCGTCCGTGTTGAACTCGGACACGCTGAACCTGACTATACCATCCGCGAACTCGCGCGGCAGTCCGAGCAGCTTTTTGAATCTGCTCTCGCGGTGGGAACTGCACGCCGAACCTATCCCTACGAGTATCCCGTCCTTTTCGAGCTCGTGCGCGAGCACCTCGCCCCTGACTCCGCGGAACGCGACGGTGAGGATATGCGGCGCCGAAGAGGACAGATCGGTCACGAGCCTGACCTCTTCTCCGAGCTTATTCGTCAGCAGTTTGGCGAGGTGTTCTATCAAACCGCGTTTTTTAGAATAGTTCTCCTCGAATTTCTCTTCCGACTCCTCTGCCGCAGCCGCAAAGGCGGCTATCATGGGGGTGTTCTCGGTGCCCGAACGGAATCCGAGTTCCTGTCCGCCGCCGAAGAGCAGCGGCTTCACGCTCGCGCCGGACGCGACATACAGCGCGCCTATCCCCTTGGGAGCGTGGATCTTGTGCCCCGAGAGGCTGTACATATCCGCGCCGAGCGCCCTGAGGTCGACTTTTATCTTGCCGAAAGCCTGCACGCCGTCGCTGTGGAACAGCGCCTTGGGGCTCACGCTTTTCGTCATGCGGACGAGCCTTGCGATATCGTTGACCGCGCCCGTCTCGTTGCTGACATGCATTACGGACACCAGCGAGGTGTTTGGGGTGAGCAGCTTCGAAAAAGCCTCTTCGTCCACCCCTCCGTCCGGCTTTATGGGCGCGAACACCACATCGTAGCCCTGTTGCGCGAGCTGCTTTGCGGGATTTATCACCGCGTCATGCTCCCCTTCCGAGACGATGATGCGGCTGCCCTTCGCCTTTTTCGCGCCGAACAGCGCCGTATTGTCCGACTCCGTGCCGCCCGAGGTGAAGTATATCTCTCCTCCGCCCGCGCGCAGGACATCCGACAATTTGCGGCGCGCCGCCGTTATCGCCCTGTCCGCTTCCGCCGCCTCGGCGTACAGCGCGGACGCGTTGAAATAGAACTTGTCGCCGCTCTCGAAGAGTATGCGGTTCGCCCTCTCGTAAACCCTGGTGGTGGCGGCGTTGTCGAGATATATCATTTTCCGCCTCCTTCGCCCTCTCTTTTGCGGTTTGCAGCCGAAACGGCGTCCTTTATCAGCGAAACGAGGTACTCGTCGGGAGCGAACAGCACTCTGAACTCCCCCGCGTCGCCGCGGCAGGTCGCCGCGTACACCCCGGGATCGGACAGCACGCCCGTCGCCACGATGTCTCCCGCCGACGCCGCGTCGCGGAAGAGCTCGAAGGCGGTCATCATGTCGTAGCGGATATCAGCGATGATCTTGGACTGCCCGACGAGATTGGTCTTTATGACGGCAAGACGGATGTCGCTCGCCGAGTAATCGAACTTGCGCGCGGCGGAATAAAACCGCCATGTCATCGCCCCGCCCGCCAAAAAGAGCGCCACGACGGCGATGGCGGCGTAGGGCGAGTAAAGCACCGCGACGGCGATGAGCCCCAGCCCCAGGAGCTGCAAAACTATGCCGAAGATCTGAGCGAACCTCGCTCCTTCGGGCAGTTTGACCTCGACCGACTGCACATAATTCGCGCTCATTTCTTCCCTCCGACGCGGTAATAGTCGCCTTTTTTGACCTTTACCGTTATCCTTCCGAGGCTGACCACCGCCTCGCCGCGCGGACTCAGCGAGACCAGCGTCCCGCGTTTTCCGACGGACTTGATCCACACATCGTCCCCGACCGCGAGCGGCGCGGAGAGATCGGGTTCGTCCTCGACGACGCTTTCGGAATCGTAATGCGCGGAGAGCTTTTCCAGCTTGCGCCTGAGCGTTCTTGCGGCGAACAGATCGCCGTCCGTGACCTCCGGCTTTTCGAGAAGCGCTTTGAGCTCCTCGATTATGCCGTCCGCCTCCGCCACCGAATCTTCGATGAGATCCTTGGTGCGCTTGCGTATGGCGTCGTTGAGTTTTTCGCGTTTTTCCTCTATCTCGCGCTTCTTATCCTCCGCCTCTTTGAGTTCGCTCGCCGCCTTCTCTCTGTCCTTTGAGGCGTCGGTGACGAGTTGTTCCGCGCGGCGCCTTGTCTGTTCGGCGGCGGAAAGCACGCTGTCGAACTTCTTTTTTTCGGGAGATATGCGTGAGCGGGCGCGCTCGATGATGGCGGGATCAAGCCCGAGATTGGTGGCGATGTCGAGGGCGTTCGAAGTGCCTATGGCGCCCATCACCAGCCTGAATGTGGGGCGGAATGTCGCCGTGTCGAACTCCATGCACGCCGTGACCACCCCGGGAGCGGTCAAAGCGAATTCTTTGAGATCGTTGAAGTGCGAAGTCACTATGGCTTTCGCGCCCGTGGACATGACGAACTCCGAGACCGCGACGGCGAGCGCCGCTCCTTCGCCGGGATCGGTGCCCGCCCCGAGCTCGTCGAAGAGCACGAGCGAATGCTCGGTCAGGCGGGTGAGTATGCCCGAAATGTTCTTGATATGCGCCGAGAATGTGGAGAGCGACTGCTCTATGCTCTGCTCGTCGCCTATATCGCTGTAAACGCCGTCGACGAGAGGGATCTCCGCGCTCTTTGCGGGAAGATAAAATCCGCTGAGCGCCAGGAGCACGAACAGCCCCGCCATTTTTAGGGTGACCGTCTTGCCGCCGGTGTTGGGACCCGTGATGAGCAGCATCTTGTCGCCGGGAAGCATTTCGAGGGTGAGCGGAACAGCTTTCGCGGGATCGAGCAGCGGATGCCTTCCCTCTCTCACCATGAGCGCGCCGCGGCTGCTGAGCTCGGGTCTCACGGCTTTTGTCGCCCTCGCGTATTGCGCCTTTGCGAACACCACATCCATGGCGGTGATGATATCGCAGCTCGTCGCGAGCGCGTGTGCCGCGGAAGCCACTTCGGAGGAAAACCCGCGGAGTATCCTTTCTATCTCCGCCTCCTCCGCCATATGTTCGGTCTTGAGCTCGTTGTTGAGGTTCACGACCACGAAAGGCTCGACATAGAGCGTCGCGCCCGAAGCCGACTGATCGTGCACCAACCCCGGGATCATGCCCTTGAACTCGCTCTTTACGGGGATGACATAGCGGTCGCCGCGCACGGTGACTATGCTGTCCTGAAGATATTTCCTGTACTGCTGCGATCCGACGAAAGATTGCAGCGACGCCTTTACGCGCTCGCCTATCCTGCGTATCCTGCGGCGGATCTCCTTAAGCTCGTGCGAAGCGCCGTCCGCCACTTCGGTGTCCGAAAGAAAAGCGTCCGAGATACGCTTTTCGAGATCGCGGTCGGCGTGGAGCCCCTGCGCCATCTCCGAAAGCAACGGGATGCCCGTGACCTTTTTGAGCGCCGCCGACAGCCTGTCCGCCACGCGCAGCACTCTGCCCGCGCGGAGCAGTTCGCCGATGGACAGCACAGCGCCTTTCTCCGCCTTTTGCAGCACCTCGTCGATATCGTCGATGGCAAAGGAGGGACTCACCGAGAACTCGAACAGCACGCGGTCCGCCTCCGCCGTCAGCGAAAGCTCGCGCGACGCGGCGGCAAGCGTAGAGCAAGGGACGAGCGCGAGCATGTCGCGCCTGCCCCCTTCCGACTGCGTGTACGCCGCGGCAAGCGAAAGTATCTTGCCGTATTCGAGTGTGTTAAGGCTCTTCTCGTCGAACAAGTCCGCTCTCCTTTGCGCTCTACTGTCTTATTTTCGCGCCGAACTCACGGCGGAGAAGCGACAGTATCTTCTTCATCGCGGCGGCTATCTCGTCGTCGGTGAGAGTGCGTTCGGGGGACGCGAACCCGAAGGTCAGCGCCACGCTCTTCTTGCCCTCTCCGACCTGCGCACCGCGGTAGACATCGAATATGTCCGCCGAAGTGAGATCGTTTATCTTCGCGCGTCTTACTGCGTTCAGCATATCGCCTGCGGGCACCGACGCGTCCACCACCACCGCCAGATCGCGCTCTGCGGAGGGGTACTTCGAGAAGGGACGGAAGGAATATCCGCCGCGCTCGGTCTCAAAGAGCGCCACGAGATCTATCTCAGCGGCGAGCAGCCGCTCTTCGGCGTCGTACTTCGCCGCGACGAGAGGATGTATCTCGCCCAGCCAGCCTATCTTTTTGCCCGAAACGGTGATGTCCGCCCCTCTTCCCGGGTGCAGGAACGGGAGCGCCGAACGGCTGAACTCCGCCTCGGCGTGGAGCGCCGAGAGCAGCGCGCACACCACTCCTTTCAGCTTAAAGAAATCGCAGTCTTCGCCGTACATGCCGACGGAGATATGGTCGTCTTCGACGGCGTAATCGTCGAGGGGCAGGCTCTTCGGGAAATACACCCTCGCCGCCTCGAACAGCGCCGCCTGTTTGTTGCCGCGCGCGAGGTTGTAGGAGAGGGTCTCGATCATGCTCGGGAGCAGCATGGTGCGCATGACGCCCATGTTTTCGCCGAGCGGATTGAGGATGGGCACGGGACGCGCCTCGCGGGAGTCCTTGTCCAGCCCGAGCTTTTCGGCGTAAGAGGGCGAGATGAAGGAATAGGTGATGATCTCGCTGAGCCCCGACGCCCTGAGGCTGCTTTTGGCGTCGTCGCGGAACTTGATGAAGGGGGTCTTGCCGCCCTTAGTCAGCGAGGAGTAGCCGAACAGCGTGGGCTCGATGTGCGAGTAGCCGTAGACGCGGATGAACTCTTCCGCTATGTCGTTGACGCAGGCGATGTCCTCGCGCGCGTCGGGGATGTGCGCCGTGTACACCCTGCCGCCCGCATGGCTGACGGCTATGCCGAGGCGGGAGAGGATGGCTTTGAGTCTCGGGAGGGAGACCTTGCAGCCGAGGATATCCTCGATGGCTTTGACGGTGAAATCCACCGTCCTGTCCGTCTCGCGGGGCACGCACTCGTCGATGAGCCCGGAGGCTATGACGCCGCTGCCCGTCTCCGCGATGAGGGTGAGGGCGCGCTTGAGACCGTACTCCTGCGCCGAGAAGTCCACGCCCTTTTCGTAGCGCGCGGAGCTGTCCGAGCGCAGTCCGAGCGCGCGCGAAGTGCGGCGCACGCTGTCGCGGGCAAACCTTGCAGATTCGAAAATTATCTCGTTCGTTGCGTCGTTTATGCCGCTGTTCTCGCCGCCCATCACGCCTGCGACCGCGACCGGCTTCTCACCGTCGCGTATGGTCAGCATGTCCGAAGTCAGGGTGTTGTCTTTTCCGTCGAGGGTGACGATATGCTCGCCCGCGTCCGCGCGGCGCACTATTATCCTGCCGCCGGCGAGGAAGGTGCGGTCGAACGCGTGCATGGGCTGCCCTATCTCGATGAGGACATAGTTGGTTATGTCGACTATGTTGTTGATGGGACGGATGCCCACCGAGCGCAGC
>DVOE01000032.1 GCA_018713795.1 Candidatus Limadaptatus stercoripullorum | reverse complement strand
CCCTCTCCTTCACCTTGAAACTGCCGTGCGAGGAGCGGTAGGACACGCTGCCCGTGACGACGGTGAGGAAGGGCGCGGCGGGGCTGTGCGAGAGCACCTTCCTGCCCGCGAAGCGCAGTTCGAGTTCATCGCCGTGTCTCAGAAGCTGCATGTTTTCCCCCTCTGTCCGCGTCGCGGGAGTACTCGAGGTCTCCCCATCTTTCGCGGATCTTCTTTTTGATGTTTATCTTGCCCCTGAGGGCTATCGCCGCCGCGCCGCCCAGCACCAGGACTATGCCGCCCGCCTTTACGGCTCCGAACGGCTCGTCCATGAACAGCACTCCCACCGCCGAGGTGAGCACGGGCACGAAGAGCAGATACAGCTTGACCACCCACACCGCGTGCCGGCGGAGATTGCGGTAGTAGAACACATATATCAGCGTCTGTCCCAGCCCGCCGCCGAGCAGCGCGAAGATATGCCATGTCTCAAACTCGAGCTCTTTCAGCCGCGGGAAGTCCCCCGCCGCCAGCGCGCTCACCGTGAACAGCACCAGCACCACGAAATTGTTGTAGTAGCCGATGACATCCGAATCCGCGCCGAGCTTGTCCTGCGCTCCCTTTATCACGAAGGCGTTGGCGGTGACCGCCGCCGCGCTCGCGATGAAGAAGAGGTCGTACCAGTTGAAGGACGCCGCCGAGAAGTCGATGTCCAGCACCATGATCACGCCCGCCAGCATGACCGCCGTCGCCAGCCAGTCGGAGGCGTAGAGCTTCTCGCGGAAGAGGAGCGCCGCCGCCACATTCGCCATCAGGATATCCGTCTTGAGGAGCACCGTCCCCGTCCCCACCGAGCCGTACCTGAACCCGAGGTTGGCAAAGGTGTCCAGAAGATAACCGAGCACGCCGATGACGAGCAGCACGAGCGCCGTCTTCCCCTGCCTGAACACGGCGGCGAACTTGCCGCGGGCGAGCATGTACACCGTCAGGAACACGAGCGCGCCGGCTCTCAGCAGCATACCCGCCGCGAACGCCGAGCCTGTGAGCTCCACCGCCATATCCGAAGCGAGATAGTACGCCGTCCAGGCGACTATCATGCCGGCTATGCAGCCGATGTCGGCGGCAGCCGCCGCCCTACTCCCCGTCATATCCCGTGAGCGTGATGTTCGCGCCGGTCACCCCGACCTTCCCTCCCGCGGCTATGCCCGCCTCGTTGTCGGGATGCACGAGCAGCCACTTGTTGACCGCGCGGAGCGTCCCCGATATCCCGCCGGCGAGCGGCGAATTTGTGCCGCGCGGCAGGATGATCGCGGCGGCGAAATAACCGCCCAGCGCGAGCCGCGAGGTGCAGCGTGCCCGCGGGGAGCTCCGCCGCCTCGCCCTCTCTCATGACCAGCGCGACCGCCTTCGCGGAGTCGTAGGTGTCACCAACTATGTCCGCGGCGCTCCCGAGGAGCAGCACGCAGTCGGTGCAGGCGACGACGACTTCGGAGGACTTGTGCCACTCCACGCCGTTCATCTTCCTGCCTCTGCCGTAGCACCAGCCCGCCTGGACGGGAAGTTCGGCGAACACCTCGCGGCATATACCGCGCACGGCGTCCGTCTTCTCGAGCGCGGGATCGCTCGCGACATATCTGTTCGCGTCCCCGACCTCGAGCCCGCGCGCGAGCGCGACTATCTCCGCCGCGTCCGCCGCGACCCTGCGGAAGAGCGGGCTCTCGTCCGCCGTCGTCAGCGTCGCGACCTCCCTGTCAAAACGCGGCAATTTCATATCCTCTCCGTCCCCGTCAGTTTCGCGAATGCCGCGAACGCCCCCGAGAAGTCTCCGTACGCCATGGACACATGATGCGCCACGCCGCCGTAGATGATGCGGTCCATGACCTCTGTCGCGGGGCGGTCGAACTTCACCTTTGCATAAGTGCCGGTGAGCAGCTTGTCCATGGGCACCGCCTCGCCGCTTTCGGTGTACAGGCGATAGCGCCCGTTCACGCTGTCCAGCCTTGCGATATCCACTCTGCCGCACTTCAGGACAAACCCCGCCGTGACGCCCTTTCCGCCCGCGAAATAGGTGTCGAGCGTGGCTGTGCAACCGCCTCCCGCGAGGCAGCGAGGAGCCACTCCGCAATGCCACATGAGCGCGGTGTTCGCCATAGTGTCCACCTGCGAGACATCCGCCATGAACGGCGCGTCCGCGCCCGCCGCCTTATGGCAGATCATGGTGAGCGCGCAGTCCACATCCCCCTCGCAGGCGAAGATGAGCCCGTCGTCCTGCACCAGCGACATGGACGCGCAGGGCGCTATGCCGTAGCTCGCCGCGAACTCAGGCCAGCAGCGCACCGCCACCGCCGAATACCCGCGGCTCTCCGAAAACGCGCGGAGAGACGCCGCGAGAGCCGCGACCTTCTCCTTTTGCGCCGAAGTTATGCCGCCGCAGTCGAACTCCTTCTCGACGCGCGCAGAATACTCCGCCTTCGCCTTCTCGTCCGCGGGATAGGAGAACGCCTCCGAAAGCTCCGCGAAATCCACCGTGCAACCGTACTTGCGGTAGAGCGCGAGCTCGTCCACATCCACATTGTAAAACCCGTGCGCGCGCGATCCGAGCACGCATACTCGCGCCTCGCGGAGGGCGGCGATCATCCTGACCGCGTCCAGCCAATCCTCGTCAATGCCGTCCGAGACCTTGTAAGTGAAGTCGGTGTGTCCGCTCTTGAAAAGATTGGATGCGTTGAGGTTGACCCCGCACACCGAATTCAGCCTTATCTTGCCGCCGTTGTACGGCAGTTCGGGCAGCCCCCAGAGGAGCAAAGGCTTGTCGCAGCGCTTTTTGATCTCGAGCGCGAGTATGCCGAGATGGAAGGTGCCCGAGATGAGCGCCACGCCGTCCACCCCCTCTCTTCTCAGAAACTCGCCCGCCTCCGCCGCTTCGCCGCCGAGCATGACGAGATCGGGATACGCAGCAAGTTCGAGATCCTCCCTCTCCCCGAGAGCGCGCACTATGCCGTGGTAGATCTCCTCCGCCGCCTTGTAGTCGAAGGTGTTCCTCGCAAGGCACACCAGCCCTATCTTTACCTTCCTCTTTGCCATATCTCCTCTCCTTGCGGGCACGCCCGCCTTTTCACATCCCGAACAACTTTTTCAGCATCACATGCCGCGCGCCCGAAAACGCCTTGACCCGCCGCTCGTCGCCTATCCTCGCGAGCGGGAATTCCCCTCCGAACCCCGCCGCGCGCACCGCTCCCGCGAACGCCTCGAAGATTTCCTCGCGGGCGAATATCCCGCCCGTCACCAGCACCTTGCGCGGATTGAGCACCAGGGCGGCGTTGCCCACGGCGACGGCGAGTTTGGAAAGGCATCCGTCCACGATCTCCCGCGCCGCCTCGTCCGAGGGGTAACGGGCGTATACCTCTTGAACCGACATTTTATCGCCCGTTTTTGTTTCGTAAAGTTCGGATATGCGCGATTCGGACACGCAGGTCTCGAGGCAGCCGCGCCTTCCGCAGCGGCATATCCCCCGCTCTCCCGGCACCACCGTGTGCCCGAGTTCGCCCGCCTTTCCGTTCGCTCCCGAGACCACGACGCCCTCCGATATGACGGCGCAGCCGACGCCGGGACCGTGCTTGACGAGCATGAAGCTGTCCGAGGGATCGGACATGAGCGCACGCGCCTGCGCGCGGACATTGTTGACAAGAAGCGTCTCCCGTCCCGTCAGCCGCGCGATCTCGCCCGCGAGCGGCAGCCCGGGGACGAAAAGTCCGTAGTCTCCCGCCGTCCTTCCGCTCACCTCGTCCACCTGCCCCGCGACCGCGAGACCCGTGCCCAGAAAGCGGCGCCACGACGACTTCGCGGCGAGCGCGCTTATGCGCTCGGCAAGCTCGTCCATGCCCGCGGCGAAGAGATCTTTGGTGGGATAGATCTCCTCCTCGAGCACTTCCTGCCACGAACAGAGCGAGACATGAGTGCGGTCTCTCTCGATGTTGACGCCGACCGCCGCGACGCTCTCGCCCGCGAACCTCAGAAGCGTCTCGCGCCTGCCCGCTCCCCCCGTCGCGACTTCGTCGCCCTCGACGAGCAGCCCTTCGCCGATGAGTTCCCTCACCAGTTGCGTGACCGAAGCCGAGGTCAGACCCGTCGCCGCCGCTATCCTGACGCGCGACAGCTCGCCGCCGTTCATGAACAACCCAAGCACGGACTCCTTGTTCCCGCGCCTGAGCTGCTTTAAGCTCCGACTGCCCTGTCTCGTCACTCCTCTCCTCCCTTCGCTCCGCGTCAGCTTTTGATCTGCCGCCGCCCTTTCTTAATCTTCTAAGCTGCTCCCCTCTTTGCGGCGGCTTTTGCCCTGCCGCCGCCGTTTGCTTGCTCCTTTGAAGCTGCCTCTCGTTTTGCGTCGGCTTTTGCCCTGCCGCCGCCCTTTGTTTGCTCTTCGAAGCTGCTCCCCTCTTTGCGGCGGCTTTTGCCCTGCCGCCCACGCTTCAGCCCTTGAAATTCTCTTCCTCGATGGCGGCGACTTTTTGGTCGGCTGCGGAGAGCCATTCCTTGCGCCACTCCTCTATCCCGACATGAGTCTCGGCGGCAAGGAACGCCTTTGTCATCTCCAGCCCCATCTCGGGCGCGACTATCCAGCCGCCCATGCAGAGCACCTGCGCGCCGTTGATGACCCGCGCCATCTTCGCCGAGTACACCCCTTCGCACGCCACCGCGCTCAAGCCCTTGAACTTGTTCGCGACCACGCTCATTCCCGCGCCCGTGCCGCAGATGAGCACCGCGCGGTCGTACTCGCCCGAGAGTACGCGCGGAGCGACATCCGCCGCCACGCGGTAGTAGGGATGCACATCGCCTATATCCGTCGTGCCGAGGTCATCGCGCCCCGAGTCGAACTCGACGCCAGCCGCCCTCGCCTCCTCCGAGACGAGATACGCCTTCACCGCTTCCTTGAGCGCGAACCCCGATTTGTCCGAACCTATCGCCACCCTCATATCGTCCTCCGTCCGCCGATGATTTCGGCATTACTTAAAACTTTTAATTAATTATACCCCCGCCTTTCACCGCCTGTCAATACCCCTCTTTCCGCCCCTCCGCGCCCCGCGCGCACTCTCCTCTTCTCCGCCCTCAGCGACCCTCGCGCGCTCTCCTCTTCTTCGCCCTTCCGCGCCCTTCGCGAACTGCCCTCTTCTCCGCCCGCCCGCGCCCTCGCGCACTCTCCTCAAAATGCAAAAAAATATCCCGGCCCTTCGGTCGGGATAAATTTCTTGTTTTGCGAGGCTTAGCGATATCGGTGCCGGGTATGCTCGGCGGATCTTTTCGCCCCGGGGATATGTCCGAGTGGGTCCGCTCGGCGGATCTTCGCGCAGCCATCCGATGATGTCCGAGTGGGTCGCTCAGGCGGCTTTCACCGTCTCGCCGACGAGGACGGCGTCGAAGTCCGCGAAAACATTGAACGACGCCCTGTAAACGGTGCGCCCGCGGCTGTCTTCATAGGCATTGAGGTCGTATTGGGTCCCGCCCGCGGACAGCTTGAGCGTGCCTATCTCGTAGCCATCTTTGAGATACACCGAAAACCTGATGCGCTCGCTGTTCAGCACATATTTCCTGCCGCCGCTCTCGGTCTTGTAGTAGTCTCTGTCGGCATTGAAGTCCTGAACGCCCTCGGGGAGTTCGCTAAAGCTCATGACGGTGAAATAGTGTTTGGCGACGAGCGCTCCGTCTTTGCCGACATAGCCGCAACCCGCGAGCGCGGCGGCACACACGGCGACGACGAGCGCGATGACGGCGATAAGCGCGAGTTTCTTTTTCATTTTCCCTCCGTGCCGCGGCGGAAGCACTCCCGCGCGGACGAAGTCATTTTAACATAGCCCGCGCCTGCCGTCAAACGCCCTCCCTTCGGCAGGTCCTCCGTCCCACCCGCAAACGAGGCGCGGGGAGCGGTCCGCGGGCAAGGCGGCGAGAGGGCTTCGGCGGGACGAGGGCGCGCGCCCTCAATCTGCGGGAGAGGGAGCGGGCGCTCTCCGAACGCCGCGGTAGCTCGCGCGCGCCCGCTTGGTGTTGATGCGCATGGCGTTCAGCACCGCGATCACCGCGACGCCGACATCGCCGAACACGGCAGCCCACATCCCCGTCACGCCGAGCGCGGAAAGGATGAGGATCGCGACCTTGACGACCAGCGAAAAAATTATGTTTTCGCACGCGACGGTCATGGTCTTTTTTGCTATGCGTTTGACGAGGGGCAGCCCCGCAAGGTCGTCGTGCATGAGCACTATGTCCGAGGCTTCGATCGCCGCGTCGCTGCCCACGCCGCCCATGGCTATGCCGATATCCGAACGCATGAGGACGGGCGCGTCGTTGATGCCGTCGCCCACAAAACAGAGCGCCTCGGAGGGCTGTTTTGCGGCGAGCAGTTTTTCCACCGCCGCGACCTTTTCCTGCGGCAGGAGAGAGGCTGCGTAATCCGTGACGCCGACCGCGTCCGCCACGCTCTTTGCGGTGGCGGCGCCGTCTCCCGTCAGCATGACCGTGCGGCAGCCGAGCTCATTGAGTTCGGAGACGACCTGCGCTGATTCGGGTTTTATCTCGTCGTTTACGACTATCAAACCTACGAATTCGCCGTTATGCGCGACATAGACCACCGTCCCCGGCGCGGACGAAGGCAGGAAGTCCACCCCCTTCCCGCGCATGAGTTCGGCGTTGCCCGCGAGGATGACATCCTCCCCTTTCGAGGCGACGACGCCCTCTCCCGGGACCACCGTCTGCACATAGCCTTCCCCGCCGCTTTCGCCGGTCAGCGCAAGGACGGAACGGGCGATGGGATGCGCCGAACCGTGCTCGGCTATGGCGGCGAGACGGAGTATCTCCTCCCTCCTCTCCGCGGGCGCGATCTCGGTGACGGCGAAGTTGCCTTTGGTCAGCGTGCCCGTCTTGTCAAAGACGAAGATATCCGCCTTGTTCATCTTCTCGAGGAAGTTGGAGCCTTTGACCAGCACTCCGCACGAGGACGCCGCGCCTATGCCCGCGAAGAACCCGAGCGGCACGGATATCACCAGCGCGCAGGGACAGGACACGACGAGAAAGTTGAGCGCGCGGTACACCCATTCCGACCATTCTCCCGTCACCGCGCCGGGAATTATCGCGAGCAGCAGCGCCGTTATGACGACGGTCGGGGTGTAGTAGCGGGCGAAGCGCGTGATGAAATTCTCGGTGCGCGACTTCTGTCCCGCGGCGTTCTCGACGAGGTCGAGGATCTTCGAGACCGTGGAGTCGTAAAACTCTTTCTCCACCCTGACTTCTATGCGCGAGGAGAGGTTGACCGCGCCGCTCAGCACTTCGCCACCCTCCCGCACTTCGCGGGGCAGCGATTCGCCGGTCAGCGCCTTGGTGTCGAGGGCGGTCTCGCCGAGCGTGACCACTCCGTCGAGAGGCACTTTTTCGCCGGCGTTGACGACTATGATCTCGCCGACCGCGACTTCCTCGGGCGCGACGCGCTTCTCCGCGCCGTTCCTCAGCACATTAGCGTAGTCGGGTCTGATATCCATCAGCCCCGCTATCGAACGGCGGGAGCGCTCGGTGGCGTAGTCCTGGAAAAATTCGCCCACCTGATAAAAGAGCAGCACCGCGCACGCCTCGTCGAAGCCCTCTATGCTCTGCCCCGTCACACCGCGGTAGATGGCGAGAGCGAACGCGCCGAGCGTCGCCACGCACATGAGAAAATTCTCGTCGAACACCTGCCCGCGGGCAATGTTGCGCACCGCACGCCACAGCACATCGTAGCCTATCGCGAGATAGACGGCAAGGTACAGCCCCAGCGGCAGCAGCCAGCCGTTCGCGCCCCATGCGGGCACCGACAGCCCCACCGCCTTGTCCACCGCGAACAACACCGCGAACGCCGCGAGCGACGCGCATATGCGTATGAGTTTCGCCTTCTGCTCTTTGTCAAGCGCGAGTTTGGAGCCCATCCCGTCACCTCACTATCCTGAGATCGGGCTCGATGCGCGAACAAGCCTTTTCGACCGCGGCGAGCACCTCGTCGAAACGCTCCGCGTCCGCGTCCAGCGTCATCCGCCCGGTGATGTACGCGATACTCACCGAATTCACGCCGTCGATCTTGCCCGCCGCGCGCTCCATCTTCGCCGCGCATACCGCGCAATCGAGTCCTCTCAGTCTGAAAACCTTTTTCATATCTTCCTCCGCCGGTCCGCCCCGGCTTGGTATTTCGATTTGCCCGCCCGCTCTCATATGCGGGACTTTGCACCCGAGAGCGCTTTCGCTCTCCTCTCATATGCGGAACTATCCTTTTGTCGGAGCCCTTCCGCTCCTCTCACCCGCGCCCATCGTCACGCGAGTGCTCTTTTCCCCGCCGACTGCGCCGCGCGAGTGCTCTTTTCCCGCTCTCGCCCGCGCTCATCGCCACGCGAAAGTTCCTCTCACCGCTCTCGCCTGCCCGCGCCGCCACACGGGAGTTCTTTTCGCCCCGCTCTCGTTTGAACGATTGGTCTATTGAACAATCGTTCAAGCGTTGCCCAACAAAAAAGGCGGCACCCGCTCCTCTTCTGTACGGAGCGATCCGCAATAGTCACGGCGGAGACGCTCTCCATTGTTACGGGGCGATCCGCGTTCCGCGAAGCGGTCAGCGATCCTCCTTGACATGGGACAGTCCGCATTCCATGATGCGCGTCACATGGTCGTCGTCGAGGGAGTACTTGACCTCTTTGCCCTCTTTGACGCCGCGCACGAGTTTCGCCGCGCGCAGCACCCTGAGCTGATGGGACACCGCGGACAGGCTCATCCCGAGCGCCTCGGCTATCTCGCCCACGCAAAGGCTCCCGTTTTGCAGGCAGCCGAGTATGCGCGTCCGCGTCGGGTCGCCGAATACCTTGAAAAGATCGGCGAGCGCAACGAGCGCCTGCTCGGCGCCGGCAGTCATGCGACTGCCCGACCGCTCCCCGTCGTCCTTGAGTTTCTCGTCGTATTCGGTGTACTCGCTCATGCCTTTCCGCCTTCCCGTTCTGTTTTCGCGCCCGCAGCCGCGCATCGTGTGCCAAGACTCGTGTCGCCGCCACCGCATCGGATGCATCCCGCCGCCGGTGCTGCTACCAAAACTTGCGCTTCGCCCGCGCCGGCTTTGTCTGTTTCGCTCGAACAATTGAACATTCATTCAACCGTTCAAGCGTATTATATGCCCCGCCCGCCGCGCTGTCAAGAGAAATCGGGGAATTTTTTTTTGGCTATGTCACAACAAACAGTTGATAAATAGCCATTTTTATAGGGGAGTATCAGAACTCCCCTACAAACTGTTATTTGCAGTTATCTATACTCATTTGGAATTTCGATATGAAGTGTCTCACACAATAACT
>DVOE01000007.1 GCA_018713795.1 Candidatus Limadaptatus stercoripullorum | reverse complement strand
GAGGACAACTGCATGGTCGACATCGCCAAGTTCTTCCTCGAGTTCACAGTGGACGAGAGCTGCGGCAAGTGCACTCCCTGCCGCATAGGCAACCGCCGCCTGCTCGAGTACCTGGACAAGATCACCTCCGGCAAAGCCACTCTCCAGGACCTCGACGATATGGAAGCCCTCTGCCACTACATCAAGGAGAACTCCCTCTGCGGTCTGGGGCAGACGGCGCCCAACCCCGTGCTCTCCACGCTCAGGTACTTCCGCGACGAGTATGTCGCGCATGTCGTGGACAAGAAGTGCCCCTGCCATGTGTGCAAGGGTCTCGTGCGCTACACCATCACCGACGCCTGCAAAGGCTGCTCGGCGTGCGCGCGCAAGTGCCCCGTCGGCGCGATCTCGGGCGAGATCAAGTCCAAGTTCACCATCGACCCCATGAAGTGCATCAAGTGCGGACTTTGCGTCGAGACCTGCCGTTTCAACGCCATCGTCAAGGAGTAAACCATGGCTAAAGTCAATCTCAAGATCAACAATATTCCCGTTCAGGCGGAGGCAGGCACCACCATCCTCGAAGCGGCGAGGGCTGCCGGCATAAAGATCCCCACCCTCTGCTACCTCAAAGACATCAACGCCATCGGCGCCTGCCGCGTGTGCGTGTGCGAAGTCAAGGGCGCGCGCAGCCTGGTCGCCGCCTGCGTCTATCCCGTCAGCGAAGGCATGGAGGTGTTCACCAACACCAAGAAGGTCATGGATTCGAGGAAGACCACCGTCGAACTCATCCTCTCCGACCACGATCAGGACTGCCTCTCCTGCGCCCGCAACAACAACTGCGAGCTCCAGCGTCTCGCTCTCGAGCTCGGCTGCGACGGGCATAAGTACAGCGGCACCAAGAACAAGTATCAGAAGGATACTTCCAGCTCCTGCATAGTGCGCGACAACAACAAGTGCGTGCTTTGCCGCCGCTGCGTCGCCGCCTGCGCGCAATATCAGTCCATCGCCGTCATCGGCGCGAACGCCCGCGGGTTCGACACCCATATCGCGTGCGCGTTCGAGAAGCCGCTCTCCGAAGTGCCTTGCGTGGGCTGCGGGCAGTGCATCGCAGTCTGCCCCACGGGAGCGCTCACCGAGAGAGAGGAGATCGACGATGTCCTCGCGGCGATCAACGATCCCACCAAGCGCGTCATAGTCGGCGTCGCGCCTTCCGTGCGCGTGGGTCTCGGCGAGGAGTTCGGCTATCCCATCGGCACCAATGTCGAGGGCAAGATGGTCGCCGCGCTGAGGCGCATGGGCTTTGACGATGTGTTCGATGTCAACTTTGCCGCCGACCTCACCATAATGGAAGAGGGCACGGAGTTCCTCGGCAGGCTCAAAAACGGCGGCACGCTGCCCATGGTCACCAGCTGTTCGCCCGCGTGGATCAAGTTCTGCGAGCACAATTTCCCCGATCTGCTCGGCAACCTCTCGACCTGCAAGTCCCCCCAGCAGATGTTCGGCGCGGTCTGCAAGACCTATTACGCCGAGAAGATAGGCGTCGACCCCAAGGATATCGTGGTCGTATCCGTCATGCCGTGCACGGCGAAGAAGTTCGAGAAGGGCAGACCCGGCGAGAACGCCGCGGGCGTTCCCGACATCGACATCGCCATCACTTCCCGCGAACTCGCGCGCCTCATCAAGCGCTGCGGGCTCATCTTCAACGAGCTCCCCGACGAGAAGTTCGACGAGCCTCTCGGCATCTATACCGGCGCGGGGCTCATCTTCGGCGCGACGGGCGGCGTTATGGAAGCCGCGCTCCGCACCGTGTATGAGCTGGTCGCGGGCAAAGAAGCTCCTTCCGTCGACTTCAAGGCGGTCCGCGGAGTGGAAGGCATCAAGGAAGCGACCTACGACATCGCCGGCACCGTCGTCAAAGTAGCGGTCGCGAGCGGGCTCGGCAACGCGCGCAAGCTCATGGAAAAGGTGCGCGACGGCTCGGCGGACTACCAGTTCATCGAGATCATGTCCTGCCCGGGCGGCTGCGTCAACGGTGGCGGTCAGCCCATCCAAAGCGCTTATGTCCGCAACAACACCGACATCCGCGCGCTGCGTGCGGAGGCGATCTACAAGGCGGACGCGGCTATGGAACTCAGGCGCTCGCACGAGAATCCCGCCGTCAAGGCGCTCTACGACGAGTATCTCGGTCAGCCGAACAGCCACCTCGCGCACAAGATACTCCACACGAGATATATCCCGCGCAACAACTATTGACAAAAAGCGTTACCGCGTCAAAAGCCCCCTCGCAGGGGGCTTTTGCTTTGCGGAGGGACTTGCGCGCAGGCGCAAAAGATGGTATATTAAGCACGCGCTCGCGCCCGTGCGGCGCGCACGGCGTCAAAATAAAACAAGGAGCCGCGAGACTCGCGGAGGAGACGAGATGAGGATAAAGAGCGCGGAATTCGTCATATCCGTCGCGGACAGCGCCAAGCTGCCGCACTTCGGCGCGCCCGAGATCGCCTTTGCAGGCAAGTCCAATTCCGGCAAGTCGTCCTTTATAAATTTCCTCACCGGCAACGGTAAGCTCGCGCGCACCTCTTCCGAGCCCGGGCGCACCAGGCTCATAAATTATTTCTCCGTAAACGGCGGCGAACTCATGTTCGTGGACCTTCCGGGCTATGGTTTCGCGCGCGCGCCAAAAAGCGAACAGGCGAAGTGGGGACGGCTCGCCGAAGGCTACCTCGAAGGCAGCGAAAACCTCAAAAATGTCTTTCTGCTCCTCGACATCCGCCACGATCCGTCGGCGGACGACAAGATGCTCGCCGGCTACTTTTACGCGAAAAACATTCCTTTCACCGTCATCGCGACCAAATGCGACAAGCTCTCGCGGGCGCAGCAGGCGACCCGTCGCCGCGCCATAGCCGAGGCCTTCGGGATAGGGCTCATGAATGTCTATCTCGTCTCGTCGCTGAAGAAGACGGGAGCGGGCGAGATCATGTCCCGTATCGACGACATCCTGAGCGTCTGAGCCCTCCTTGCCGGCGCGCATGAGACCAAAAAAACGCCTGAAAAGCGCCTTTTCGGTGGAGATTTCGAGGCGGGCGGTATTGACAAATTTATGCATCCGTGTTAGAAATTACTTAGCTCCTCGGCGGAGCTTTTACATTGTCGGAGGAAGGTCATGGGAACACGGAATTCAAAATCTTCAAAACAAAGCGAAAATTCGGAGCCGCGCGAGACCTCATCGTCCTTGGATGAGGACGAACTCTATACGAGCGATCAAATGCCGAGGGGCGGCGCCGTATCCGGATGGGTTTACGAGTGCTTTTTAATCTGTCCGATGGGGGATCCGGGCAGCGATACGAGAAAACTCGCCGATAAGCTGAGAAAGACGCTGGAAAACGCCGCCAACTCTTTCAAAGGCATTGACATAAGAGTGTCGAGGGGCGACGACCTCAGCGGGAGCGGATTCATACCGACCGAAGTCGTCGACGCCGTGCGCAGGGCGGACTTTTGCGTGATCGATATTTCCGAGCCGAATCCCAATGTCTATTTCGAGTTCGGGCTGCGCCAAGGCATAAAGGGCGACGCGGGGCGCGACGACATGATCGTCATCAAACGCAATGACGCCGCTAAAACGCCCGTAGATATCAACGGCCGCCGCTATATCGACTACGACCGCAATGACCTTTTCGCGTTGCAGTCCGAGATCGAAAAGCGCATCGGAGCGCTCCTGAAGGCCTCAAATCCAAGCGTGGAAAGCGCCGAAGACAAACTCGTTCGCATCGAGGACAAGATCGACAAACTGCTGGAGAGCCGCGAACAGAGAGCGTCGCAAAATAATGCCAAACCCGTGGCGAACGAGTCGCTTTTGAGGTCGCTCGCCGAAGAAGCGAGAGCTGCCGGCGAAAAACCGAGGAGCGCCGGAACTTTGCGCTCGGGAGACGCGTCCGATCTGTTCAAACTTGCCATACGCCAAAGCGACATACCCCGCGCCGAGGCGGCGATGGACGCGCTCGAAAGGACTATGTCGCCGCTCAAATTCTACGATATGATCGTCGAACAGGTGGCGGGCTTGGGCTCTGACCGCGCGGGGCAAATGTTGATAGATTTTGCGCCGACATTCATGTCGAGCGACGAGATGCCTCCAAAAAAGAAGCTCGAATATCTGAGTTTTTTGGTCACATACTGCAATCGCAGCGATCGCGAATTCGAGTGCATGGAGATGATCGAAGGTCTTGCCAAGGCGCTGTTGAACGACAAAAAACTGAAAGGCGAGCAAAGAATGGATCTGCATAATCAGCTCAACAGATTGTACAGCGGCGCCGGAAGAACGGCAGAGAACGACGAGAACTATGAGGATGCGAAAAAGTATCTCGTCAAGGCTGCCGAGGAGATAAAAGAGGCGCTGAAGTACGGGCAGAAAGACTACTTGTACGCCAACTTGGCGAACAACTACAACGAGCTTGCCGGGATCGCCGAGGACGATAAGACGCAAAATGACTACTTGTCGCAGGCAAAAGACGCGATAGACAAGTGCATGGCGAACATGGAAGAGGTCGACGGCGACTATCTCGCATTTGCGTACGCGATCTACAGAAAGCTCGACGCGCCGGGTTACAACGACATTCTCGAGCGGCTTCGCAATGTCGACCCCATAAAGGCGGAGCTTGCCGCCGCCGAGTACGACGAATAAGGCTTTCGGGAGTAAGAGAAAAAGGCGCCATTTGGCGCCTTTTTTTGTTCGGAAAGAGCGGCGGAGCGCCGCATATGAGCCCAAACTGCTCAACCCCGCGCGTTCTTGTCGATGATGTTGTCGATCGCGACGATGAGCGCGACGAGGAACGCGGCGTCTTCGTCGTGGTAGGCGGTGAGATAGAAGGAGTCAGTCGCGCCGAGCACATCGCCGGCGCTTGTGAATTTGCGCCCCGCTTCGCCGATCACCTCACCGTTGCGGGTGATGGTCATATTGCGCTCGGAGAGCAGCCCGAGAGTGCCGTTGATGGCGTACTCGTCCTTGTAGCCGAGCAGCACGAATTCACCCTTCAAAAGGTGGAACTTCTGTTTGAGGCGGGCGATCTTGGTCTTGTTGCCGTCGTAGATGTAGCAGCTGTTCATGAAGAAGCGGATCATCTTGTTGCGGACGATGTAAAGGAGGTTGCCCTCCATGTCGTAGATCTTCTTCTTCCGCCACAAAGAGAAAGTGCCTTTTACCTCGAAGGCGGGAGCGCCGCTTATATCGTTCACCGTCGAATGTCCGCGAAGCGACCAAAACTTGTTTTTGATGAGCAAGGTGCGCATTGATGATTTCCTCCCCTTGATGTTTCGGGTGCGCCGGGGCACCGCTCGCCGCAAAAGTTTCCGTCGCTGCGGCTTATTTAGATGATAGCATAAACGGTTTGCGCTGTCAACCTGTCGCATGGATCGCGGGTTTGCGGGCATAGTGCGGAGCGTTGATTTCGGGAGAAAAAGCGCCCTGAAACCCTCAAAGTACTCTCGATTTTGCCAAAAAGTATTATACTTTCGTCAGATTATGAGAATACTTTGCGGGCTTTGTCGAGGCAATTACACATGGCGCGGATGTGTAGCGAGAGGGGTATAGCGCTGCCCGGGGCGCGGGTAACGAGGGAGGGCAATGGACGGCGAAGGCGCGCTCTCAAAGGCGCGTACAAACCGGTGACAAAAGAGCCGCTTTGTTCAAAAGAGTGTGGCGGGATCGGTCAAAAGACAGGGTGAGCTCGGTCAAAAGCGGGTGGCTTCGGTCAAAAGACGGGGACGAGGGTGTTTTTCACAAGGTCGCAGGAAGTCAGAAGATAGCGGATGCCGTGCTTTATTATTTCGGGCTGTACGCGCACCTTTTTGCCGTGGAGATGGCCGTAGAGGACGGCGTCCGGCTTGAATTCTTCGAGCAGAGCCGTGACCTCGGTGTCGCCGCGGTCGGCTTCGAAAGGGGGATAGTGCAGCATGGCGACCACCTTGTCGTCTTCCCCGCGCTGCTTGCTCATGTCGGTGAGGGAGAGGCGGAGCCTCTCGAGCTCGCGCGCGTAGATCTTGGCGTCTTCGGGGGTGCTCGAGGAGGACGGGAGCGTCCAGCCGCGCGAGCCCGCTACCAAGACATTCCCCGCGCGCACGCAGTTGTTCTGCACGAAATCGAAGTCGGGGAAAGCCGTCCGCATCTTCGAGAGGGTGGACCAATAGTAGTCGTGGTTGCCGCGGAGCACTATCTTGCGCCCGGGGAGCTCCGCCAGCGCGGCGTAGTCAGGCGCCGCTTCCGCGACGGAGATCCCCCACGAGATATCGCCGCCGAGCAGCACGGCGTCTTCGGGGGTGACCTTCCCCAGCCAATCGGCTTTCACTTTTTCAAAGTGATCCTGCCAGCCGTCGCCGAAGATGTCCATGGGTTTGTCCACGGCGAAGGAGAGATGCAGGTCGCTGATGGCGTACACTTTCATGTCTAAACTATACCACACCCTGCGCCCGAATGCAAAGCAAAGAGCGCCCGGCTGCGCGCGGCTTTCGTGAGCGCCCGAAAGGACGAGAATGTGAAGCGATGCGAAACAAAAAGAAGCGCTATAAAAAAAGAGATCACGGAAGACCGGGACCCCAAAGAAGCTCGCGGGAGCGCGCCTCCGCGCGCTCCCGCGCATAATGCGCCCGAGGCTCTCCTAAGAGGGGAAGAGCGGGAGATCGAACACTCCCTGGCACACTTCCTGCGAGAATTCCGTGCAGGGCGGGATACGGCAGTAGCCGTAGGAGGGCACGAGCAGGTCGACATCGGCGAGCACTTTCATGACCACCGTGATGCACGCGGTGATGGAGAAAGTCGTGCCGCTGACATAGACGCCGTTCGGGCTCGCCATGTTGACGGTGGCGGCGAGTTCGACGGGGAAGACGCTGCCGGTGGGCACGCACATGACGATATCCTCGGTGACGGTGATGGTGCCGGTGCCGCTGCCTTCGGCGCCCGTGCTGTCGGTGTAGCTGATCTGCACGGGGATGGCGACATTGGCGAGCACTCTGGACAATCCCGGCCTGTCGGCGAGGGGAGTGACGGTGAGTGCGGTGATAGTGCCGCGGGACGAGACGGACTTGCCGCTGACGAAAGTCAGAGGCTCGGACGGCGAAGCGGGCGTGAGATCGGTGAGCGTGACGGAGAGCGTTTCGAGCGTGGACTGCGTGATGCAGGCGTCGAAGACCTTTCTGACTTGCACGCACACCTTTTCGCAAAGCCCGTTCAAAGGATTTCCGCTGATGTTCCCGGGACATCTGTCGGCGCTTTTAGAGTTGCAAAAAGACATCTTTTCACCTCCTTTCAGGTCTGCTGTAAACATATGCGGCGGGGACGGGAATGGTGCCGCGGAGAAAGCGACGATGGTTCACAAGTTTACCAAACAAGTTCATCGTTGAACTAAAATGGTGAAAAAATTCCAAAAAATTTGTAAAAATAGGCTGAAAAGTGGTGGTTAAAAATGGTCGATAGTGGTTGACACGCGTGCAGATGTGTTGTAGAATGGCATCGCAAGGAGGATGAGGCATGGCGAAATTCATGCTCGGAAGCGCCCGTCATCAGCTTGATGACAAAGGCCGTGTGCGTATCCCCGCCAAGTTCCGTGAGGGGCTGGGCGCGTCGGCGTACATACTGCCCGGAAGGGCGGGCAGCCTTTACATCGTTCCCGAGTCCCGCTTCGAGAGCGTCATATCTTCGCTCACTTCCTCAAGCCTTTATGCAAACGACGACACCAACGATCTCGCCACGGCGGTCATGTCCGCGGGCGGCAGCCTCGAAGAGGACGCGCAGGGCAGGGTGCGCATAGCTCCCGAGCTCCTGAAGGCGGCAGGCATAAAGAAAGAGGTGGTGTTCGTCGGCAAAGCGACCTATGTCGAAGTTTGGCCCGCCGAGGTCTGGGACAGCCGTTACAGCGTGCTCGACCCCGAGAACCTCGAACGCATAATCGAGCGGCTGAAGAAATTCGGAGTGTGATGGAATTCGTTCATCTGCCGGTCATGCCGCGCGAATGCATAGAGGGGCTCGCGATAAAGCCGGACGGGATATATCTCGACGGCACCACGGGCGGAGGAGGGCACTCGCTGCTCATCGCCGAAAGGCTCGGGGAGAGCGGACGACTGATCGCCTTCGACAAGGACGAAGAAGCCCTTCGGGCGGCGAAGAACAAACTCAAAGATCATCTCGGGAAGGTCACCTTCGTGCATGACGATTTCGCGTCGGCGTGCGGGAGGCTGGACGAGCTCGGGATAGAAGCCCTCGACGGCGTGCTGCTCGATCTCGGAGTGTCGTCCTATCAGATAGACAACGCGGAGCGCGGGTTCAGCTACATAAAGGACGCCCCCCTCGACATGAGGATGGACAGAGGGCAGGACCTCGACGCCTACAAGGTGGTCAACGGGTATCCGCGGGAGAAGCTGGAGAGCATATTCCGCGACTACGGCGAAGAGCGGCTGGCGCGGCGGATAGCGGCGAAGATAGAGGAGAGAAGGGCGGAAGCCCCCGTCGCCACCACGCTGGAGCTTGCGGAGCTTGTCGCGGGATGTTATCCCCCGGGGACGCGTTACAAGTACGGAAACCCCGCCAAACGCGTCTTCCAGGCGATAAGGATAGAAGTCAACGGAGAACTCGACCGGCTGTCCGAGAGCGTCACGGCGCTCGCAAGGCGGCTGAGAAGGGGAGGAAGGATGGCTGTCATCACCTTCCACTCCCTCGAAGACAGGATAGTAAAGAACGCGTTCAGGGAGCTTTCGCTCTCCTGCACCTGCCCCCCGGACTTTCCGGTGTGCGTATGCGGCAAGGTGAAGGAAGTCGAACTCGTGAACGCAAAGCCCATCACCGCGAGCCCCGAGGAGCTCAAGGCGAACCCCCGTGCGGAAAGCGCGAAACTCAGAATTGTCAAAAGGATTTGAGAGGTACGGATTATGGCGATCACTCTTGACGAGT
This sequence comes from Candidatus Limadaptatus stercoripullorum, assembly GCA_018713795.1. GTDB lineage: Bacteria > Bacillota > Clostridia > Christensenellales > CAG-917 > Limadaptatus > Limadaptatus stercoripullorum. Next base: position 3,216 of record DVOE01000007.1, on the reverse strand, counting down.
TGCTGGGAAGGAACAGGACGGAAGAACAGCGTAACTTCGACGCGTTCCCGCCCATGGAAGAATACACCGCGCGCCGCGCGTCGGGCAGCACCTACACCGCTCCCGAGCGGCCGCGCTTCGACATCGAAAGACGCCCCTACACCCCTCCGCGCACCGTGGAAGAGGTCAGGGAATACGCTTCCTCCAGCCCTTATATGGCGCCCAGGAGGGAGGAATACAGAGAACCCGAGAGAGCGGAGGAGTACACCTCGCGTTACGCTTACCGCCCCGAGCCGCAGCAGGCTCCCGCGCGTCCCGAAGAGAGGAGGAGCGAAGGCGGGTTCTACGAGTTCGCCGCCACCGACACCGAGAGGGCGAGCGGACAGGATCTTTACGACCGTCTTTCCGCAAACACCCGCGTCTCCGAGCAGGAAACGGCTGCCCGCAGGAGCTACGGGAGCGACTATGCGGAGAGATACCGCACCGAGAATGTCCCGAAGAGAAAGAGGGCGCGTCTCGGACTCAAAGCAAAACTCATCATCGCGGCTTACGCAGTCGTGTTCGCCGTGATATCCATACTCATAATCGTCAACGCCGGAGCGCTCAACCGCGGCTCCGCCGCAGTGCCCGCGGGCAACGGAGCGGCAGTGGCGGACGCCTTCGTCGCGGCGCATACCGCGGACGCAGGCGAAATAGAATACGGTTATGACGCGGAAATGTTCAAACTGCCATAATCAATCCCCAATTATCCATAATCCGAGGAAGAGGCTGTCGGTAGCGTTGCTGCTGATAGCCTTTTCCTTTGCCGCGGTGCTCGGCAAACTCGCCTATGTCATGATCGCCGAAAGTTCCGAACTCGGGGCACGCGCCGCCACGCAATGGATGCGCGATGTCCCCACCCGGGCGGTGCGCGGCGCCATCCTCGACAGGAACGGCGAGACCCTTGCCTACACCGAGACGCGCTACGACATCTACATACGCCCCAACGCCGCCCTCGACAAACCCGCTGCCGCGAGGCTGATATCCGAGGTGCTGGGCACGGACTACGCCGCCACCCTCGAAAAGATCTCCGGGCGGGCGTCCGAGATCACGGTGGCGAGAGGGGCGAGCAAAGAGCAGCTCCTGAAGCTGCTCTCCGGGGGCACGGGCGGGATATATTACGGCGAGAGCAATCTCCGCCGCTACACCTACGGCGACTTTCTGACTCAGGTCTTGGGATTCACCGGCTACGACGGGGACGGGCAGACGGGGCTGGAGGCGTATTACGACAAATATCTTTCGGGCACGGACGGAGCGGTGCTCACTTCCGCCGATCTCGTGGGACGGGAGACGGCGGAGGGGACGGTCTATATCCCGTCTGTGCCGGGGATGACACTCACGACCACGCTGGACGCGGGGGTGCAGAGGATAGTCGAAGGGGCGATAGACGCCGCCGTAGCCGCCTTTTCCCCGAAGGCAGCCGCCTGCTTAGTCATGGACTACACGACGGGGGAGATCGTTGCGCTCGCGGAATATCCCTCCTTCGACCTCAATTCGGTGCCCCGCGACGATGTCGAAAAGCTGTTTTCTTACTCCAAGTCATCTTCGGTCTCGACGGTGTACGAGCCGGGATCCACCTTCAAGATACTGACCGCCGCAGCGGCGCTCGACTGCGGAGCGGCGGAGACGACGGACAGATACTACTGCGCGGGCAGCAGGACGGTGGACGGCACCCGCATAAGGTGCTGGAAGGCGAAAGGACACGGCTCGGTAAGCTTTGCCGAAGGGGTGGAGCAGAGCTGCAACTGCGTGTTCATGGACTCCGCGCTCGCCATGGGCACGGAGAGATTTTACGACTATCTCGAGGCGTTCGGACTGCGAGGAAAGACGGGGGTGGATATCACGGGCGAGACTTCGGGGATATTCATAAGCGAGAGCGCCGTGAAGTCCGTGGATCTTGCGCGCATAGGCTTCGGGCAGGCGGTCGCGGTGACCCCGATAGGTATGCTCGCGGCGGCGGCGTCCGTGGTGAACGGCGGCGAACTCGTCACGCCGCATCTGCTCTCGTCGGTGTACGATCCGACCACGGGGACCGAGATAAAAGGGGAGTTTTCCTCGCGCGGCAGGACGGTGTCGGCGGAGACTTCCGAGACCATGCGCGGACTGCTTGAGAGGGTGGTCGTGAACGGCAGCGGCAGGAGCGCGTATGTCCCCGGCTACCGCATCGCGGGCAAGACGGGCACGGCGCAGAAGTACGCGGACGGCGGCATAGCGCAGGGGAAGTATATCTCCTCCTTCCTCGGGTTTTCGCTGGAAGAAGAGGCGCCGTACGCCGTGCTCTTTCTGGTGGACGAACCGTCGGGGTGGCTCTACTACGGCTCGCAGGTCGCGGCGCCGTATGTCGGCGACATTTTCGAGTCGGTGTTCGCGTATCTCGGCGTCGAGCCCGAATTCACCGGCGAGGAAGCGGAGACGGTGGGCGAAAAGTTCGAGCTTGCAGATTACACCGGAAAAAGCCTCCGCGAGGCGAAGGCGGAGCTCGCCGCGCTCGGGATATATGTGGAGACGGACGGAGAGGGCGGCACCGTGAAAGGGCAGTTCCCGCTCGCGGGAGCCGTCATAGACAGGCGCAACGCCGTGCTGCTCGTGACATAGCGCACGGGCGCGCGGCGCGGTAATTTTACGACCTTTTTCGAGGGACGAAAAATAAGAGATAGGCGGCTATTTTGTCTCTTTTCGCGGCTGTATTGATTTGCCGCCTTCAGGTCATTACCATAGCCGTATCATTTTTATCTCTACCCAAGGAGGTTTGGTATGACACTCGGAGAATTGCTCGCGGGAGTGGATGTCGTTTCGGCATCCGCGCCGCTTTCGACCGCCGTCTCGACTATAAGGATACATTCCGCCGAGGTGCGGCCCGGGGATGTTTTCGTGTGCATGAAGGGGGTGAAGGACGACGGCGCGGCGCATATCGCCGAGATAACCGTGCCCTTTATCGCCGTCACCGAGACCCCGCTCGGGGACGACATCCCGCATGTCCTCGTCCGCGACGCCCGCGCCGCCTATGCGGTCATGTCCAAGAACTTCTTCCGCGATCCCGCCGCCGGCATGAGATTTATCGCCGTGGTGGGCACGAACGGCAAGACTTCCACCGCGCATTACATCGCTTCGCTGCTCACGCAGGCGGGGATGAAAGTGGGGCTCATCGGCACCGAAGGGCACTATATCCTCGGCGAAAGGGTGGCGACGGGACTGACC
>DVOE01000031.1 GCA_018713795.1 Candidatus Limadaptatus stercoripullorum | reverse complement strand
TTCATCTCGGTGCGCGCCGAGAACATGATGCCGATGATGCGGTCGTTTTCGTGCAGGAACACCCTCTCCACCAAAGCCGTGCCGAGATGTTTTCGGAGCAGCATACAAAAGGCGGGAGCGCCGGCGGGGTTGGGTTTCTGGCTCGAAGTGAAGTGCATTCGCGGCGCGCCGGCGTTGCAGGAGATGACGAGCACGGGGTTCCTGCCGCCCGCCGCGCGGAAAAAGAGACGGATCTCATCCGCCTCGGGCTGCACGATCTTGTTCACTCTTGCGCCGCGGAGAGCGGAGTCGAGTTCGTCCGCGAGAGCCCCGAGCGCGATGCAGTCACTGCCCATACCGGCATTATACACGCAAACCGCCGCTCCCGCAATGCAAAATCCGGTTGATTTTACGCGAGGTATGTGCTATACTCTCTGTTACTTGTGAAAATAAACGGAGGGCGGCGAGAGACACCCCGCCGTCCACTCGGAGGACAAATGAGTTACACTATCGACAGATCCCAAAAAAATCGCGTCAAATTCGAATTCCTTCTCGGCAAGGACAAGTTCGATCAGGCAGTCGTGGCTGCCTACAACAAGACCAAGCACAAGTATTCCGTGCCCGGTTTCCGCAAGGGTCATGTGCCCATGAAGATGATCGAAGGCATGTACGGCATAGAGGTATTTTTCGAAGACGCCATGGATATCGTAATACCCGAGGCGTACACCGAGGCGCTCGCTTCCGAAAAGGACATCGATCCCGTGGACAGACCCGAGCTCGAATCCTTTGATTTCACCGAAGACGGCGGCGTCAAGTTCGTGCTTGCGGTGACCGTGCGTCCCGAGGTCAAGCTCGGCGCATACAAGGGTCTCGGCGTGGCGCGCAAGGTGGACAAGATCGGCGCGAAGCAGGTCGACGAGGCGGTGGAGAACGCCCGTGAGAGGCAGGCGCGCTTTGTGGATGTCGACGCTCCCGCGGAGAACGGCAACACCGTGAATATCGACTTCAAGGGGTCGGTGGACGGCGTGCCTTTTGACGGCGGCAGCGCGGAAGGCTACGATCTCGAGCTCGGCTCGGGCACCTTCATCCCCGGTTTCGAGGATCAGCTCGTCGGCGTGAAGGCGGGCGAGGAAAAGGATGTCGTCGTGACTTTCCCTGAGGACTACGGCGCGACCGAGCTCCAGGGCAAGGAGGCCGTGTTCGCCTGCAAGATCAACGCGGTCAAAAAGAAGGAGCTCCCCGCGCTTGACGACGAGTTCGCAAAAGATGTCTCCGAATGCGACACTCTCGCCGACTACAAGGCGGAGGTCAAGGCAAGGCTCACCCGCGAGGCGGAGGACCGTGCCGACCGCGAGTACGAAGACGCGGTGGTGAAGAGCGTCGTCGACGGAGCGGAAGTGGACATCCCCGAGGTCATGATCGACAACGAAGTCGAGGACATGATCGACGAGTTCAGCCGCCGCATCGGCGTGCAGGGCATCAAACTCGAGGACTATCTCGGTTATGTGGGGATGACCCGCGAGCAGCTCGCCGCCGAATACAAAGTGCAGGCTAAGGTCAGCGTCAAGACCCGTCTCGTCATGGAAGAGATCGTGAAGCGCGAAGAGATGAAGTTCGAGGAGGCGGAGCTCGAGGCGAAGATCGCCGAGTACGCCGAGCGTTACGGCAGGAGCGCCGACGAACTCAAAAAGGACGGCGGCAGCGAGTTCATGAACCATGTCGCCAACCAGGTGCTTTCCGAGAAACTCATGGATATGCTGAAGGCGGAGAACGCCGCGGCTCCCAAGGCTTCCAAGGCGAAGAAAGAGGAGAAGGCGGAGGACGCCGAACCCAAAGCGGAAAAGCCCGCGAAGAAGGCTCCCGCGAAGAAGGCTGCCGCCGACGACAAGGCGGAGAAACCCGCAAAGAAGGCTCCCGCCAAGAAGGCTCCCGCAAAGAAGACGGACGGCGAGAACTGATCCCCTAAGGAGAGGATATGGATATCAGAAACCAACTCATACCCATGGTCATCGAGCAGACCGGGCGCGGCGAGCGCTCCTATGACATCTATTCCAGGCTGCTCGAGGACAGGATCATATTCCTTACCGGCGAGATAAACGACCTCGTCGCCGATCTCGTGGTGGCGCAGCTCATCTTCCTCGAAGGCAAGGATTCCTCCAAGGATATCAGCCTTTACATCAACAGTCCCGGCGGACAGGTGTCCTCGGGCATGGCGATCTACGACACCATGAACTACATCAAGTGCGATGTGTCCACCATCTGCATAGGCATGGCGGCGTCCATGGGCGCGTTCCTGCTGTCGTCGGGAGCCAAGGGCAAGCGTTTCGCGCTCCCCAACTCCAAGATCATGATACATCAGCCCCTCGGCGGCGCCCAGGGGCAGGCGAGCGATATCGCCATCCAGGCGGAGGAGATACTCCGCACCAAGAAAAACCTCAACAAGATCCTCGCGGAAAACACGGGGCAGCCGCTGTCCAAGATAGAAGTCGACACCGACAGGGACTTCTATATGACCGCGGAAGAGGCGGAAAAGTACGGGCTGGTGGACAAAATCTTCTATTCCCGCAAGTAAGCCCGGGCGGAAAGAGGTGTTATGGACTCCTTTCAGAAAGAACTGCAGTGCAGTTTCTGCGGAAAGACGGACAGCGAAGTCGAGAAGATAATCGTCGGTCCCAATCACATCACCATTTGCAACGAGTGCGTGGAGCAGTGCGCCCACCTCATCGCAAAGGAAAAGGACGGGACGAGCGGTCTCGGCGTGTCGCTGCTCACTCCGCAGCAGATCAAAGAGAAACTCGACGAGTACATCATCGGACAGGAGAGCGCCAAAAAGGTGCTCAGCGTCGCGGTGTACAACCACTATAAGCGCATCTCCCAGCGCCCCCGCGACAACGACGGCGTGGTGCTCGAGAAGAGCAATGTCCTGCTGCTGGGTCCCACGGGCTCGGGCAAGACGCTGCTCGCGAAGACGCTTGCGCAGATACTCAATGTCCCCTTTGCGGTGGCGGACGCCACCACGCTCACCGAGGCGGGTTATGTGGGCGAGGATGTCGAGAATATCCTCCTCAAGCTCATCCAGGCGGCGGACGGCGATATCAAGAAGGCGCAGGTCGGCATCATCTATATCGACGAGATAGACAAAATCGCGCGCAAGGGCGAGAATGTCTCCATCACCCGCGATGTCAGCGGCGAGGGCGTCCAGCAGGCGCTGCTCAAGATCATCGAGGGCACGATGGCGAGCGTTCCTCCCCAGGGCGGCAGGAAGCATCCCAATCAGGAGTGCTACCAGATCGACACCACCAACATCCTCTTCCTCTGCGGCGGCGCGTTCGTCGACCTCGACAAGATCGTGGATCAGAGGAAGGATTCCTCCAAGCTCGGTTTCGGAGCCGCGGTCAAGGGCACCAAAAACTACAAGTACGACGAGCTCATCGCGGAGCTGCAGCCCGCCGACCTCATCAAATTCGGTCTCATCCCCGAGTTCGTGGGGCGCGTGCCCATCGTGGTGGGGCTGAACGCCCTCGACGAGGACGCTCTCGTCAAGATACTCGCCGAGCCCAAGAACGCGCTCGTCAAACAGTATCAGGTGCAGTTCCGTCTGGACGGCGCCGAGCTTGAGTTCGCTCCCGACGCCCTCCGCGCCATAGCCGAAAAGGCGATAAAGCTGAACACCGGCGCGCGCGGTCTGCGCTCCATCCTCGAGGACATCCTCCTCGACCTCATGTACGAGCTGCCTTCGGACAAGAGCATAAGCAAGGTGACGGTCACCAAAGAGTGCGTCACCGAAAAGGCGAAGCCCCTCGTCGAGAGGAGAGCGCCGCAGGCTCCCGCCGAGAGCGAGGCGGTCTGAGAAGGGGAGTCCCCAAAACGGTATGCCGGACCGGAATAATACGAACCCGGTCCGGCGCCGCCGATTTCCGTCTGAACCGCGTCATTCGCCTTGCTAATACGGTTGGGTATTAGCTTCGCCGACTTCCTTGCTCAGCCAAAAATCTGCAGGCGCGGGACTGCTCGCACCTCAGAGCAAGAGATTTTCGGATGATTTTGCACGGGCGGAACGCAGCCAATAGTTTACATATTAGCAAGTTCCGCCCGCGCAGAAGCGCCGAAAAGAATTGCTCCGAGGCAGGTTCACATTATTCCGGCCCGGCATAAAAAAACGCAGCGCGTGTGCGCTGCGTTTTTTCGTCATGTCGTTACATCTTCGCGATGAACTTTGAAAGTTCGGTGAAGATGACGCCGAGTCCGTACGCGCCCGCGTCGGGGTAGCCGATGGACTTCTCGCCCACGGTGCCGGCTCTGCCGAGCTTGGCGACGACGGTCTTGGTCTTTTCCGCGCCTTCGACGGCAGCCGCCGCGCCGAGAGCTATGCCTTCGACCAGCGATTTGCCGTCCTTGGCAGCCTGCTCGAGGGCGTCCGCACAGGGTTTCAGCGCGTCGACGAGAGTCTTGTCGCCGACCACCGCGCCCTTGCCGAAGGACTTCTTGCCCGTCTCGTAGACGCCTTTGTAAGCCGCCTGGAAGATGGCGCCGAGATCGGCAAGGTCGATCTTATCCTTGCCTGCCGCCGCCTTGCCCGCGTAACGGAACGCGCTGCCCCAGATGGGACCGCTCGCGCCGCCGCAATACTCCATGATGATCTCGCTGCAGCTTCCGAGGAAGGCGCCGATATCCGCCTTGTCGCGGGTCGCCCATTCCTTCTTGAGCTGACGGAAGCCCTTGGCGATGCTCATGCCGAAATCGCCGTCGCCCATCTTATCCGCGTCGCAGAAGGGGACCTCGTTCTCGATGATGACATCCGCCATCTTGTCGACTATGGCGACGAACGCCGCGGTGTTGATGGTATCGCCGACTTCGGGCTTGCCTTTGACCTCGTACACGGCTGCCTTTTTGGCAGAAGCGGAGGTTTTTCCTGCGGAAACGGCAGCTTTATGTTCGGTTTTTGCGGCGGGGGTAACGCCGAGCGCCTTGGCGATCGCGTTCATGGCTTCCACCGCGTAAGCCGCCTGCTCGTCCATCGCGCCGCCCCAGGTGAGCGCGGGAGCGGACACGGGGTAGTCGAGGAGCGCGCGGGTCTCGTCGTCGAGCCCCAGCACGGTGACGGACGCGCCCGCCATGTCGAGCGAGGTCATGTAGTTGCCGACCAGCGTCTTGTGGATGGGCATGCCCGCCTTCTCGAGGGCGGTGGACACGGAGTTGTTGAAGAGATAGAGCTCGGAGAGCGGAGTGGCGCCGAAGCCGTTGATGAGCAGGGCGATCTCATCGCCCTTTTTGAGCCCGAGGTCGGCGATGAGATCGTCGACGATACGGGCGGCGAGCTCGTCCGCGCTCAGGAGTTTCTCGGTCTTTCTGCCGGGCTCGCCGTGGATGCCCACGCCGAATTCCATGTCGGTGTCGTTGATGTCGAAGATGGGCGTGCCCTTGGCGGGGGGAGTGCAGGAGGTCAGCGCGAACCCGAAGGAACGCACATTCTCGATGACCTTGTTCGCCACGGCTTTGACCTCTTCGAGGGACTTGCCCTGTTCGGCAGCGGCGCCCGCGATCTTGTGCACGAAGACGGTGCCCGCCACGCCGCGGCGACCCACGGTGTAGAGGGAATCTTTGACGGCGATGTCGTCGTTGACATAGACGGCGTCCACCTTGATGCCGTCCTCTTCGCGGGCGAGGTCGGCTGCGCTGTTGAAGTTCATGCAGTCGCCGGAGTAGTTCTTGATGATGAGCAGCACGCCCTTATCCGTGGCGCACTCCTTGATGGCGTTGTACACCTGGATCTGAGAAGGGGAGGCGAAGACGTCTCCGCACACCGCGCAGTCCAGCATACCCTTGCCGACGAAGCCCGCGTGGGCGGGTTCGTGTCCGCTGCCGCCGCCGGAGATGAGGGAGACCTTGTTCTCGTCGATCTCCTTCTTCTTGACGATCTTATATTTTTCGACGAACTCGAGCTCGGGATGCGCCTTGGCGAGCCCGTGACACATGTCGTAGACGACGGTCTCGGGAGTGTTGATGATCTTTTTCATTG
>DVOE01000006.1 GCA_018713795.1 Candidatus Limadaptatus stercoripullorum | reverse complement strand
TGCCGCCGCCGCCCACGCCGAGAACGACTATGTTCGCCTTGCCCGGTATCTTGCGCGGGACGCTGCCCGCCTCGGGAGCGTACTCGGAAGTGGCGGAAGAATAAGCCGCCTCCTCGTAATCCCTCGTCTCTTCTCCGTCGTACCCGTCCGTATCCGGCGTCTGCGCGCCGAACCCGAGTTTCTCGAAGTCTATCATAATTACCTCCGCTGATGATCTTTGGCTTGACTGCCGTCACGCCCGGATGCGAGCCTGTCCGACATTATGACGAGCGCCGCCTCCGCCGCGAATGCGGGCTTGTTCAGCCCCGCGAGCGTAGGCGCGCATATCTCCACCGTTCGTCCCGTCCTCTCGGAGAGGAACTTGTCCGCGCCCCTGAGAGAAGTTATCCCTTCGCCGGTGAGCCCGACGGGAGTGCGGGCGCTGCACCCCGACCTCGCCGCGAACGACGAAATCTCGTCCGCGAGCTCCGAAAGAGCCTCTCTCACCAGCTCCGCCGCTTGCGCGGCGTGCACCGACTTGCTGCCGTCCGCGACCAGGATGTCCGCGGGGGAATAGGCAAGATTGAGATCGAGCAGCTCTTTTGCTCTCTCGGCGAGCCCGAAGGACACGCCGAAAACTTCGTATATGCCGGCGGCGATGTGACCGCCTCCGAAACAGACCGCCTCCGACGCGGCGAGCCCGTCGCCCACTGCCGCCGAAAGCGAGGTCGAAAGATAACCCACATCCACGAGCAGGCTCTCTTCCGCGCGCTTGTCCCTGCCGAGCAGGGTCATGCACTCCGCCCAGGGCTGGAAGACGAACCTGACATCCGGAAATCCCGCCGCCGCGCACGCAGCCGTGAACACGGAAGCGTAGTCCTCTCTCGCGAGGAAATAGGTCACCGTGCCGTCTATCCTCGTCCCCTTCATGCCGCGCACATCGAAGTAGCTGCCGCCCGAGGCGTCCACCCTGTAACACACGGGGGAATCGCCGATGAACAGATAGCCGTCTTCCGCCGCGCCTCTGCCCTTTTCGGCGAGATAGGCGGTGTCGGCGTCGACTATCCTGCGCGATCTGTCCAGCATGACGGACACATCGCGGCAGACGGACATCCCGAACTCTCCCGGCACCCCGACATACACCGTCTTCGTCCTGGGACGGGTCTCCTCGGCAGCAGCGGTGAGCAGCTCTTTCGCGAGCGCTCCCGCCGCCTCGGGATCCACGAATTCCCCGCCCGCGAACCCGTCGTACTCGCGGGTCTTGCAGCAACGCACATCGTAAACGCTCTCCGCCTTGCGCGAACACAGCCGCGCGCTCATAAGACGCGAGGTGACGCTAAGTGAAACAGTGCCGCCGGTGCCGAACAACATGGGGTGCTCCGCGTACGCGCTATGCGCGTTAGTTATTTACACACTTTTATTATAATATAAGAAAATCGGCTGTCAACGCTTTTGACGAAAAATGCGGAATAATTCGGGGAACGGGCTAGGCAACCCCCGGATGCGTCATTCTCCCGTCCTCACGATGTCCGCGCCGAGCGAGGAAAACAACTCCTCTATCCGCTCGTAGCCTCTGTCAATGTGTCCGACTCCGCTTATCACGCTCTCTCCCTCTGCGGCGAGAGCCGCGATGACCAGACCCGCGCCGCCGCGAAGGTCGGGGGCGTGCACGCGCGCGCCCTTGAGCTCTCCCCTGCCGTTCACGAAAGCGTACGATCCCGCGACGCCTATCTCCGCGCCCATCTTCGCGAGCTCGGCGGCGTGGGCGAATCTGCTCTCGAACACCGTCTCGCGCACCGAACTCGTCCCGCGCGCAAAACACATATACGCCATGAGCGGAGCCTGCATATCCGTCGGGAAAAGGGGGTAAGGTCCGGTCTCGATGCGGCAGGGAGACGGGACGCCGTCGCTCTCGAAGATGAGCACCCCGCCGTGTTCGGTCAGCCGCGTGCCGCCGGACAGCAGACGGGACAGCACCGCGCCGAGGTGCCCTATCTGCGCTCCCGAGAGAGCGACTTTGCCGCCGCATACCGCCACCGCCGTCAGGACGGTCGCCGCGACTATCCTGTCGGGAACGGGCGCCGCCACCGCGCCCGAAAGCCGTCCCGCTCCTTCCACGGTCAGGACGGGAGTGCCCTCACCCCCGACCGCCGCGCCCATCTTTCGCAAAAGATCGGCGAGCGAGCTTATCTCGGGTTCGCGCGCCGCTCCTATTATCCTCGTCCTGCCCTCGGCAGCCGTCGCCGCCATGAGCAGGTTTTCGGTCGCGCCGACGCTGGGATAGCGAAGGACTATATCCGCGCCTTTCAGCCTGTCCGCGCGGCAGACTATGCAGCCGTCCTCCTCGCTTATCTTCGCGCCGAGCCGCCTGAGACCGTCGAGGTGGATATCGGTGGGACGGGCGCCTATCCTGCATCCGCCGGGGGCGTGCATACGCGCTTCGCCCGTGCGCACGAGCATGGGCGCGAGCATGAACACCGACGAGCGCATGACTCCCGCAAGTTCGGCAGGCGTTTCGGAGCCGAGACAGCCGCCGCACACGGTCATGCTCCTTCCCTCTCTCGTCACCGCGCAGCCGAGCGCGCCGAGCATGGTCGCCATGTCTTCGACATCGGTGATACGCGGGCAGTCGGTCAGCGTCACCGGCTCGTCGGACAGCATCCCCGCAGCGAGCATGGGCAGGACGGCGTTCTTCGCGCCGTGGACGGTGACATCTCCCAAAAGTTTTTTGCCGCCGCGGACGACGAGACGGGCTTCTCTTTCCCTCTTCAAGCTCTTCCTCCTTGCACTTTTGCGGCGGGAACTCCGCGGAGCTCTTTCAGCGTGAGGAAGGGCTTTTCCGTCCCCCGCGATACCGAGAGCAGCATCCCCGTCGCCGCGAGGTTGGCGACGAGCGAAGTCCCGCCCGCGCTTACGAACGGGAGCGGCAGTCCGGTCGGCGGCAGCGCGCCGCACACCACTCCCACATTGACCAGCGTCTGGAGCGCTATGAGCGCGGTCACTCCCGCCGCGAGATAGGACGAGTATCTGTCTCTCGCCAGCCGCGCTATGCGTATGCCGCGCACGGTGATGACCGCGAACGGGACAAGCAGCGCGAGCACCCCGAAAAGCCCCGTCTCCTCGCCTATCACCGAGAGTATGAAGTCGCTCTCGGCAAAGGGCAGGAAGAGATATTTCTGACGGGAGGCGAACAATCCCACTCCGAACAGCCCGCCCGCGCCGAGAGCGTAATAGGATTGGATGAGCTGATAGCCCTCGTCCAGCGGCGACTGCCAGGGATCGAGGAACGCGAGCAGTCTTCTCACGCGGTAGGGCTCGGCGAGCACCAGGCAGACGGCGGCGGCGAGGGCGGGGATGAGCACGACGGCGAGATGTCTGCCGCGCGCGCCCGCCACGAACGCCACCGCGAACACCGCTCCCGCCGCGCACACCGTCACGGACATATTGGGTTCGAGCATGATGAGCACGCACACCGCTCCGCCCGCTCCGAGCAGGAGCAGCAGCCGGGGGAATGTGTCCGCTCCCCTCTTCGCCGCGATGCGCGCGAGCATCATGACCATGGCGAATTTCGCGAGTTCGGAGGGCTGCACGGTGACTATTCCGAGATCCAGCCATCTCGTCGCGCCGTAGCTCTCCACCCCGAGTCCCGGGATGAACACCGCGGCGAGCATCGCGAGCCCCGCGATGTAGACCGCGGGAGACCATTTCATGAGTTTCTCGGGAGCCACGCGGGAGAGAGCGAGCATACACGCCACCCCGAGGGGGAGCGCGACCGCCTGGGTCTTGACATACCTGAAGGCGTCTCCGAATTCGAGCTCGGCGGAATAGGAAGAGGCGGAGTAGATGAAAAGCAGTCCTACGAGCGAAAGCAGCACCGCCGAGATCGCGACGGGCTTGTCGAAGGCGAAAAGCTCCCGCGCTTTCATTTCTTGGCGGCGGCGAGCGCAGCGGCAGCGGCGTCGAACGCCCTCCCCCTCTCCTCGTAGCTCGTGAACGCGTCGTAGCTCTTGGAAGAGGGCGAGAACAGCACGGTGGAACAGCCGAGTTCCTTCGCGAGGTCCACCGCGTCCGCGCACGCCTCTTCGAGGGTGTCGCTCCTGACTATGCCGAAAAATCCCGCTTCGCGCGCCGCTTTGGCGATGTCGTCGGCGTTCTCCCCGACGAGCACCGCCCCTTTGACGGAGGGAGGGAGCGCGGCGAAAAGCTCCGAGAAATCTTCGCTGCCGCGAGCGCCGCCGAGTATGAGCACGCCGTTCTCCCCGAGCCCCTCGACAGCCGAGAGCACGGAGCCGATATTGGTGGCTTTGGAGTCGTTGACGAGTCTTATCCCGTCCACCACCGCGCCGGGGCTTCTCCTGTAAGGCGGGCGGCGGAAAGATTGCAGCGCGGACGCCACGGCATACAGCCCCGCTCCCGCGGAGGCCGCCGCCGCGGTGGCTGCGAGGGCGTCTTCGAGTTCGCGTCCCGCAAGGTCGATGTCCGCCGTCTCCACGACGGGTTCGCCCTTGTAGCAGATGAATCCCGACGATATGTACGCTCCGTCCACGGGACGGGTCATGCTGAACGGCACCGCCCGCGCCCTCATCACCGGGAGCAGTTCCGCGACCCGTTCGTCGTCGGCGTTGTACACAGCCGTATCGCACTCCGACTGCGAGAGGAATATGCGCGCTTTGGCGCCTATGTACCTCTCCATGCTGCCGTGTCTGTCCAGATGATCGGGAGTGATGTTGAGCATGACGGCGATGTCGGGCGAAAAAGCCCCCGAAGTCTCGAGCTGAAAACTCGACGCCTCTATGACCGCGGTCTCGAGCGCGTCCAGCCTATCCGCGATGGCGGAGAACGCCGTGCCGATGTTGCCCACCGCGTACGAGCGTTTGCCGGCTGCTTTGAGCATGGCGTCGATGAGCATGACGGCGGTGGTCTTGCCGTTGGTGCCGGTGACGGCGATCTGCTCCGCCCGGCAGAATGACGAGGCGAGTTCGAGCTCGCTCATCACCCGCTTGCCCTCGAGCCGGGCGTCCAGCACCACATCCTTGGTGGGCGGCACGCCCGGGCTCAGCACGATGAGATCGCAATCCGCGAACACCCGTTTTGAAGAGGTGGCGTGGCTTTTCGAGGGATCGTCGTCGTAGATGACCGCCCTGCCGCCGTGCTCTCTTATGAGCTGCCACGCCGAAAGCCCGCTCCTGCCCGCTCCGTATACCACCGCTTTTTTGCCGTAAAGATCCATTTCACGCCCTCGCAAAAATGAGCGCGACCGCGCCGCCGATCAGGGTCAGCACCGTGTAAAGCGCGCATATCCGAGCCTCCGACCAGCCCTTCATCTCGAGATGATGGTGAAAGGGCGACATCAGGAACACGCGGCGCGCCGTCGCTTTGAACGCGGTCACCTGCACTATCACCGATATGCTCGACCACACGAACATTATTCCGACGAGCGGCACGAGAAGGGTGTAGCCGGACATGGCGGCGACGGCTGCGGCGGCTCCGCCGAGGGCGAGGGAGCCGGTGTCCCCCATCATGACTTTCGCGGGATTGGCATTGGACACGAGATAGCCCATGAGCCCTCCCGCGAGCGCGGCGGAGACTCCTGCGAGCGAGAGGAGCTGATCCCCGTACGCCGAGGCTCCCGCAGAGGCGGCGTCCGCGGCGGCGAGGACGAGCAGCACGGCGAACACTACGAAATAGCCCGCCGATGTGCTCGCCGCAAGTCCGTCGAGTCCGTCGGTGAGGTTGACGGAATTTGAGCAGGCGACGAACAGCAGCACGGTGAGCGGAATGCCCCATGCGCCTATGTCCGCAGCCTCCGCAAAAGGCAGCCGCAGCATCCCGCCGCCGTATTCGGTGGCGTAGCAGAACCATCCCGCTATCGCCGCCAGCCCGAGCTGTCCCGCTATCTTCTGATAAGGGCGCAGCCCGAGGTTGCGCGAAAAGCGGATCTTGATGAAATCGTCGAGGAAGCCGAGCAGCGCGTAGCCCAGAAAGAGCGCCGCGCATATCAGCGAAAACTCGGTGGCGAACGCGGCGGCTGCGGCTGCCGCGGGGAGCAGGAATATCCCGCCGCCCATGGTCGGCGTGCCGGTCTTGTGCTCGTGCTGGACGACATATCCGAGCACGGTCTGACGGGCGCGCAACCGCCCGAGCAGGCGTATCACCGCGGGCGCGAGCGCGAGAGCGGCGAGCGCCGAAAGCGCGAAACTCAGCGATACGGCAAGGACGGGGGTCATCTCACCCTGCCCCATCTCGCGGCGGCGTCGAAGTCGCTGTACGGGATCCTTCTGCCTTTGATCTCGATATAATTCTCGCTGCCCTTGCCGGCGATGACGACGGTGTCGCCCTCCTGCATCTCGCTAAGAGCGTACGCGACGGCTTCGGGACGGGAGGCTATGCGGCGATGCTCGGCGCGTCCCACTCCCGCCTCTATGTCGTCGATTATGGCGTCGGGATCCTCCGAGCGCGGATTGTCCGAAGTGATGATGACGAGGTCGCTCTGTTTTGCCGCAATGGCGCCCATGACCGCGCGCTTGGACGCGTCGCGCTCTCCTCCGCAGCCGAACACGCATATCAGCCGCGATTTGGTGAGTTCGCGCGCCGCCGAGAGCAGTTTGGACAGCCCGTCGGGGGTGTGCGCGTAGTCGATGATGACCGAGCCCTTGTCGTTCCGCAGCACCGAGAACCTCCCGCGCACGGCGTGCACACGCCTGACCGCGCGGGTGAGGGTCACTGCGTCCACCCCGAGTTCGTGCGCCGCGGTCAGCGCCGCGAGCAGATTGTAGACATTGAACATCCCCGAGAGCGGGCTTACGACATCCACGATATCGTCCGAAAGGTTGGCGACGAACCTGAGCCCGCCGAAAGCGGGACCCAAGCCGACCGCGAAACTGTCCGCGGGATCTTCGAGCCCGTAAGTCACGGCGGGCACTCCCTCCGCCTCCAGCCGTTCCGCGAGTTCGCGCCCCGAGGGATCGTCTATGTTGATGACCGCCTTCTTCACTCTGCCCGGCGCGAAATAGGACAGCTTCACCTGCCTGTATGTCTCGAAGTCGCCGAAGAAATCCAGGTGATCGCGGGTTATGTTGGTGAGCACGGCTATGTCCGCCGTCAGTCCCTCCGTTTTCTTGAGGGCGATGGCGTGAGCGGACACCTCCGCGACCACCGTCTCCACTCCCCTTGCGCG
>DVOE01000030.1 GCA_018713795.1 Candidatus Limadaptatus stercoripullorum | reverse complement strand
TGCGGTCGCAGTAGTTCTCGTGAGGTCCGCGGGCGAAGAATTCGATGTCGTCGGTCGTCGCGAGTTTCATGGAGTAACCGAACCTCGGCAGACCGTAGATGTTGGGACGGCAGACCAGCGAGATCCTGATGCCCCGCTCGGTCGCCTCATAGACGCTCCTGACGCCGGTCATACCGGGCGCGCCCCAATTCACGACCACCTTGTTGCCGTCCGCCGTGAGACGCGACTTGAAGATGCCCTCCTGCGCGTTCTTGTAAACGAACTTGCCGAAGACCAGCTTGCTGACGAACGCCGGCACCTGCGGAGAGAGGTCGTTGTCGATGGGTGCGCGCCAGAAATTGGGTTTTATGGGTTCGGAAAGCATCTCTCTTCCCTCGATTTTGAGAGAATGGATATACCCGGTCTCGCCGCTGACCTTCGCCTCGACCCTGCCGCATTTGATGACGAAACCGTCGCCGTCGGGGAACACGGCCTTGCCTTCGACGGGCTTGAGGACGGCGGGCTTGAAGCCGCGGAGGACGATCTGATCCTCGGCGACGATGTGCCCCGCGTCTATGCCGCGCTCGGCGTTCTTTTGCAGCGCGCGAACATTGACCGCGCACTCGCCCGTGGCGGGCGGCTCGCCGAAAGGCAGCTTGACCGTCGCGGTCTCGCCGGGCTTGAGCGCGGGAACATTGAGCGCCGCTTTGCCCGCAGGCATACCGTCGACGGTGAGCTCCGCCTCGAATTCGTATTTGCCGAGGTTGGTGAACAGGAACTCGTTGGTCACAGCTACGCTGCCGCCGCCGGCATCCTTGAAGGAGATCTGCTGATGCACCCTCTTGACTTCGTAGAGCGCGGGATTGGGCACGCGGTCGGCGCGCACGATGCCGTTGAAGGCGAAGGTGCCGTCGTTGGGCTGATCGTCCCAGTCGCCGCCGTAGGTCCACTCCACCGTACCGTCGGCGCGGACGCGGCGTATGGACTGATCGGCGTAGTCCCAAATGTAGCCGCCGCACAGTCTGTCGTACTGCTTGAACTTCTCCCAGTAGTCGGCGAAGTTGCCGAGGCTGTTGCCCATGCAGTGGGCGTACTCGCACTGGGTGAAGGGCTTATCGCGGTACATATACGGCAACAGCAGATGCCCGGTGGGCGACCAGGTGGCGACGCTGTGCACATGCGCGCGGTTCTTGCCTATCTCGTCCATCTGCTCGAGCTTGGTGTACATCTCGCTGACCATGTCGCTGACGGTGACATAGCCGTCCGCTTCGTAGTGTATGGGACGGGTCTTGTCGAGGGCGAGCGCGGTCTCCTTCATCGCGGAGAACGCCCTGCCGCCGTCGCCGGATTCGTTGCCCAGCGACCAGAAGAGGATGCAGGCGTGGTTGCGGAAGGTGCGCACCATGTTCTCCATGCGATGACACACCTGCCTGACCCAACGGCGCTTGCCGCGCGGGATGATATGCGCCAGCCCGTGGGTCTCGAGGTTGTTCTCGCACATGACCATGATGCCGTAGCGGTCGCACAGATCATACAGATCGCGGGAGTTGGGATAATGCGAAGTGCGCAGGCTGTCGATGTTGTTGTTGCGGAGGATGACGATATCGCGCTCGTTGTCCTCGCGGGTGACGGCGTGCCCGCGCTCGGGGTGGAACTCGTGGCGGTTGACGCCGCGGATCTTGAGCTTCTTGCCGTTGAGAAGTATCATGGGCTCGTGCTCTTCCGTCTTGCCCACGATCTCTATCTTGCGGAAACCGAAGTTGAACGACCTGAGATCGAGGAAATTCCCCGCCGCGTCGACGAGCATTATGTAGACCTTGTAAAGATAGGGATCTTCCGCGCTCCAAAGCCTCGGAGAGGAGACCTCGCTGTCCAGGCGGAGCACCGCGCTCTCTCCCTCGCCGGCGGCGGGGAACTCGAGCGTGCCCGCGGCGACCTTTTTCCCTTCGGCGTCCGCGAGAGTGACGAGCGCCTTGCAGCCCGCGGGAAGCGCGCCCGCGGCGTCTATCTGCACGCCCGCCTTGAACACCGCGCGGGAGAAGTCGTGCCCGTCGAACTCCGCCCTCGCGTAGACATCGGCTATGCGCACGCGCGGCACGAAGATGAGCACCACATCGCGGAAGATGCCGGACAGTCTCCACATGTCCTGATCCTCGAGATAGCTGCCCGTCGTGAAGCGGTAGACGACGATCTTGATCTCGTTCTCGCCCGCCCGCACGAATTTCGTGATGTCGTACTCCTGATAGTCGAAGGAGGACTCGGAGTAGCCCACGAACTCGCCGTTGACATACACCTCGGCGCCGCTGTTGGCGGCGAACTCCACATGTACTCTGCCCTTAAGCTCCTCCTCGGAGAGCTCGAACGAGCGCATATACACGCCGCAGGAGTTGTCCGTGTCGTCGATGGCGGGGAGCTTGAGCGGATTTGTGCAGATGGGATAGGGATAGCGCACATTGGTGTAGATGGGCTTGTCGTAGCCCTCGAACTGCCAGTTCGCCGGCACCTTGATGCTGTCCCACTTGGCGGGAGCCTTGTCCAGCAGCGTCACGGACGGATAGAACTTGAAATTCCACTGTCCGCCGAGACTGCGAGTCTTCGCCTTCCCGTCCTTGGAGAGAGGATAGCCGGCGCCGTGCTTGGGCAGCGCGCCTATGCTGTAAACATCGGGGTCGGCATGGTAACCGAGGTCAAGATTCTTCTTCATGATTTTCTCCTCTTGGTTTATGACATGACGCGTGGCGTCAGTTGGTCTCGGGGATAAAGAGTATGCGGCGGCAGTTGGGACACTCCGCATAGTCGCCGGGGTTTTTGAGCTTGCCGCGGGTGTCGCCGGACACTTCCATAAAGCAGCGCCCGCAGGTGCCCGCCTCCACCTTGTACGGCACGAACGCCGGGAGTTTCTTCGCGCCGCGGAGGGAGTTGTAGACCTCCATCATCTTTTCGGGCACATCCTTCTTGATCGCCTCGAGCTCGGCGGCGATCTCCTTGACGCGGGGCGCCACCGACGCGCGGTAGGCGTTGAACGCGGCGAGCGCCGCCTTGTACGCCTCGTTCGCCTTTATGCCCTGCTCCCAGGTGCGCTTATACTCGGCGGCGATGCCGTTTATGCGCTCGTCCTCGCGGGCGACTTCCTTCTCGACGGCGGCGAGCTCGTCGCTGATCGCCGAGATCTGACGGATATAGTAGTCCGCCTCGTTGACATTCTCTATGCCTTCGAGCACACCGTCGAACTCGTCCAGTCCCGCGCTGAGCTGCTTCGCCTTCTCTGCGAGACGGGTGTGTGCGGAAAGTATCTCCGCCGCCTCGTGAGACAGCTTGCCCACCGCCTCCGTCGCCGCGGTGAGCCTGGCTTTTGCCGCCGCGAACGCCGCGTACTCCGCGCTCTTCGCCGCTTCGCTTTCGAGCGCGAGGAGCTCGGCGTCTTTCTTCTGATACTCAAGGATCTTGTCGAATTTCATAGTTCCTCCAAAGTTTTATAGGGACGGCTGTTCGGCGCCTTCACGACCTTGAGATCGCGAAACTCGGACTTTATCATGTCCGAAAGCACCTCACAACACATTATTTCGCTGTCATAGTGCGACACCTCGATCACCGGGAACCCGAGGATCGAAGCCTCGGTGAAGATGTGATGTTTCACCTCTCCCGTGATGAGAGCGTCCGCGTTCCTTCTTGCCGCGGCGAGATACTCGTCGCTGCCGCCCGCGCCCGTCACAACGAATATGCGCCGGACGGTCTTTTCGGGAGCGGTCACCCGCGCGGTGCCGTCGCCGAGCGTGCGAGCCGCAAGTTTTGCAAGTTCCGCCGCCGTGATCTCTTTCGTTTCCGCGACGCAGCCGCCCTCCGCGATACGGGCGTTCCTGCCGCCGATGAGCTCCGCCGCCCTGACGCAAAGCCCCGTCTCCGCGGCGTCGAGATTGGTGTGCGCGGAGTAGACGGATATGCCCGCGCGCATGAGCATCGCCGCGCATCTGCCTCTCACCGTGTCCGCCGTCAGCGAACTCACGGGACGGAAGATGAAGGGATGGTGCGAGAGGATGAGGTTGCACCCCTCCTCTTTCGCGCGCTCGCACACCTCGGGGGTGCAGTCGAGGCAGGTGACCACGCCCGTGCACTCCGCGTCCGCGTCGCCTATCGAAAGCCCGGGATTGTCCCAGTCTTCGGCGAGCTCGAGCGGGCACGCCCTTTCCACGATGTCGGTTATGTCGCGTATCTTCATTTTTCCGATCTCGAAAGAGCCCTCAGGAGCAGCTCTCTCCTTTTTCCCGCCTCCGCGGGAGCGTTGGTCAGCGCGCGTCCGAGCAGTTCGGCTTCCCGCCTCGCCCTCTCGGGGAAACCGGGATCTTCCGCGAAGAACTTCCCGAACAGGAGCTGCAGTTCGTCGAGGCTGTCCTCGCCTCTCACAGCCGCTATGACGGGATAGTCCTTTCCGCCCTCGCGCACGACGGCGTCGTCGGTTATCCTGAGCCCCGACGAGACCAAAAGCGCGCGCACCTTTTCGGGGTGGGTGTTCGGCGAGAGGATGTAGCGCGAAAAGCGTTTGCCCTGCTCCTCCGCGCGCCCGACGATACGGGCTATCGTGTCGCCGCCGAGCCCCGCGATCACCACCGTCTCCGCCTCTTCGGGCGAGATGATGTCCAGCCCGTCGCCCGCCCTCGTCTCCACGCGGTCCGTCGCCCCGAACTTGTCGGCGAGAGCCGCCGCCTTTGCGAGCGAAGGCAGGCTGATGTCCGTGGCGATGACTTTCTTCGCCGACAGCCCCGCGAGATGACAGGCGAGCTTGCCGTGATCGCAGCCGATGTCCGCGAAAGTCCCGCCCTCCACGGGGCGGCACAGCATGGCTATCGCATTCAATCTCGCGTCCAGCTTTACGGGCATCAGTTGTCGAAGTCCTTCAGCTTCTTGAGGCGGTTGGGATGACGCAGCTTGCGCAGCGCCTTCGCCTCTATCTGCCTTATGCGCTCACGCGTGACATTGAACTCCCTGCCCACTTCTTCGAGGGTGCGGGGATGGCTGTCGTCCAGCCCGTAGCGCAGACGCAACACCTTCTCCTCGCGGGGAGTGAGGGTGTTGAGCACCTGCACGAGCTGCTCTTTGAGCATATTGCTCTCCGCCACATCCGACGGGGACAAAGCGGTGTTGTCCTCTATGAAATCGCCGAGGTGGCTGTCCTCTTCCTCGCCTATCGGGGTCTCGAGGGAGACGGGATCCTGCGCGATCTTCTGTATCTCGCGCACGCGCTCCTCGCTGCATCCGAGATACTCCGCGATCTCCTCGGGGAGCGGCTCGCGCCCCAGCTTCTGGAGCAGCTGCCGGGTGGCGCGGACCTGCTTGTTGATGGTCTCGACCATGTGCACGGGGATGCGTATGGTGCGCGCCTGATCGGCGATCGCGCGAGTGATGGCCTGCCTGATCCACCAGGTCGCGTAAGTCGAGAACTTGAACCCGCGGGTGTAGTCGAACTTCTCCACCGCCTTCATGAGCCCGAGGTTGCCCTCCTGGATGAGGTCGAGGAACTGCATCCCGCGCCCGACATAACGCTTTGCGATGGAGACCACGAGTCGCAGGTTCGCCTCCGAAAGAGTGCGCTTCGCCTCCTCGTCGCCGTCCGCCATGCGCTTTGCGAGCTCCACCTCTTTTTCGGCGGAAAGAAGAGGCACCTTGCCGATGTCCTTGAGGTACATCTTGACCGAATCGTCAAAGCTGCCTTCGATGATCTTGTCGATGTCCTCTTCCTCTTTCCCGGAAGACACCACCGAGATATTCTCCTCGCCGAGCGCCTTGAAGACGCCTTCGAGGTCCTCCGCGGTGGCGCCGAGGTGCTCGAGACGGTTCATCACCTCTTCTTCGGTGATGCTGCCCTTCTCGCGGGCATGAGCGACGAGCTTTTCGATCTCCTGCTTAAGCAACTGTTCTCTGTCCAAAAATTGCTCCCTCCTTGGTCAAACTCTTTTATCCGAAGGATCTTTCGATCTGATCTTGGTCATTATGACGGTTATTTCGCCGAGCAATTCGCGCTTGCGCTCCTTGTCGGTCTCCGCCTTCCACGCGGCGGTGAGCCGAGCAGCTTCCGCCTCGAGATGACGGTTCGCGAGGATGACGAGGCAATCGCGGTAGTAATTCTGCCTGTGCTGCGACTCCTTATCTTTGACGAACGCGTCCGTCTCGTACTCGGTGAGCGCGGCGGAAAGTTCCCGCTTGTCCACGGCACTGTCCCCGTCGCCCGCGAACAGGGCGTCCGCATCCTTCGCCGCGAGCTCGTAAATGCCGCGCAGCGCACCCTCCGGCATCCACTTCGCCTCCGCGTCCTCGAAATTCGCAAAGGGCGCCCTCGCTATCATCGCGCCGAGCGCATACCGCGCCGCGCGGATCTCCCGCGAGTCCTCTTTGACTCTGCCGGGCGCGGGCTGTCTGCGCGCGGGCGCGCTCCCCTTCCCCGCGAACTGTTCCGCCAGCGTTTTGACCGAAACGCCGCTTTTTGCGGACATTTCGTTGTAATAAACCTCGCGTTCGGCGTTGCTCTCCAGCGGTGCGAGCAGCGCGAGCGCCGCTTTGACATACGCCGCCCTGCCGTCCGCGGAAGTGAGGTCGTGGCTGTCCGCGCAGACTTTGAGCTTGTACTCCATGACGGGCAGCGCCTCGTCCAGCATACGCCTGAAGGCGTCCGCGCCCAACTTTCTCACGGCGTCATCGGGGTCGGCTCCGTCGGGGAGGGACACCACCGAAATGTCCAATCCTTCGGCGGCAAGTATGTCCACATTCTTTATCGCGGCGTGCCTGCCGGCGTCGTCGCCGTCGTAACAGACGAACACGCGGGGCGCAAGGCGCTTTATCTCCTTTGCCTGGCGGGGGGTGAGCGCCGTGCCCATGCCCGCCACGGCGTTGGTGAAACCGCCCGCCGCGAGCGCTATGACATCCATGTAACCCTCGACGAGGATGACGCTGTCCACGGCTTTGCGTTCGCGCTTGTCCTTTCTCACGAAATTGGCGCCGTAGAGCGTCCTGCCCTTGTCGAAGAGGACGGTGTTGGTCGAATTCTTGTACTTGGCGACATCCTTCTCGCCGCGGTATATCCTGCCGCCGAACGCCACCACATTGCCCCTGCCGTCGAAGATGGGGACGATGATCCTGCCCGCGAACGCGTCGCCGTGCCTGTCGCCCACGATCAGCCCGCAGTCCTCGAGCTCGCGGAGGGAATAGCCTTTGCGGCGCATGTAACCCGGCATCTCGTCGTAACCGAGGGACAGCCCCAGCCCGAACCGTGTGCAGATATCCGCGCCTATGCCCCTCCCCTCGAGGTACGCCCGCGCCTCCGCGCCCGTGCTCTCGCGCTTGAGATTGGCATTGTAGTAGACAGCCGCGTCGCGCATCATGCCTCTGAGCCGTTCGCCGCGTTCCTGCTTCTTCGCGTGATCGGCGTCCCCGCGGTATTCGGGCAGGGTGAGGTTTGCCCTGTCGGCAAGCAACTTGACCGCGTCGGGATAGGCGAGCGACTCCATCTCCATGATAAAGGTGATTATGTCCCCCGTCACGCCGCAGCCGAAACAATGGTAATACTGCCCGTCCGTGTTGACGCACATGGACGGCGTCTTCTCGTTGTGGAAAGGACAACAACAGAAATACTTGCTCCCCTTTCTCGTCAGGGGAACATATTGCGAGATCACCGAAACGATGTCGTTCCTGCTCTTGAGCTCCTGTATGAATTCCGGAGGAAAACCTGCCATCTTCACCGACGCCACGCGGCGCCGTCCTCTCCTTTGCGCGCCCGCCGGGGCGGGTCTTCGGATACTATATACGACCTCACCCCCGCCTTTTCCTAACTTTCCCCGCGAAAAATCCCGCAAATTTTTCTCTCCCTCCCCGCCGCCCCGAAAATCAGGAAAAACCGCGCCGCCCGCGCTACTTTATTTTCGAAAATTTAGTGCGTGTATAGGGACACCAAAAAGAGCCCGTCGTATCTTAGAGCGCTCCGAATAAGGGAGTGCGAACTCAAACACCCTCGATCAGGCGAAGTGCCCCGAGCATGGGAATACAGCACCCCCCTCCTGCGGGTTCCCCCAAAAATCATTCCCCCCGGAGAGGCCCCACGATTTTAGGGGGCACCTTCGGCGCTCGCGTAAGAGCGACATCGCTGCCGAGGAGCTTTCCTCGGCAGATTATGCCACTTGCCGCCATGCGCCCCGCCCGAAGGGCGAACAGCGGGCGCGCGGCTGCGTACTTTGGGAGCTCCGCTCGGCACTCACATTCTCGCCGCCTGTTGCGGCTCGCGCTCCGAAAGGGCGCCCGTCGCGTCTAAGAACGCTTCGAATAAGATTTGTGCGGGCTCGAGTGCGTAATTCCGTCTTCGAATAAGCAAGTGCGAGTTCAGGCGCGTTGTTCTGGCTTCGAATAAGCGGGTGCGTGTTCAGGTACTCTCCGAAGGAGTGTATTCCGCCGCTAAATAAGAGCGCTCCGAAGCAAAAAACCCGCTATCTAAGCGGGTTTTTTGAGGTTTGGTTTGGTTTTTTGGGCTTAGCCGCGGGGGAACTTGATGTTCGCCTGGGCAGCCGCAAGGCGGGCGATGGGCACGCGGAAGGGCGAGCAGGACACATAGTCGAGGCCGACTTTGTGGCAGAACTCGATGGTGCTGGGATCGCCGCCGTGCTCGCCGCAGATACCGAGGTGGATGTCGGGACGGGTCGCCCTGCCCATATCTGCAGCCATCTTGACGAGTTTGCCGACGCCGACCTGGTCGAGGCGGGCGAAGGGATCGGACTCGTAGATCTTCTTGTCGTAGTAGGCGCTGAGGAACTTGCCCGCGTCGTCACGGCTGAAGCCGAAGGTCATCTGAGTGAGGTCGTTGGTGCCGAAGGAGAAGAACTCCGCCTCGGTGGCGATGGCGTCGGCGGTGAGAGCCGCGCGCGGGATCTCGATCATGGTGCCGACCTTGACCTTCATCTGCACATTAGCCTTGGCGAGGCACTCGTTCGCGGTGGCGACGACGACGCCCTTGACATAGGCGAGCTCTTTGACTTCGCCGACGAGCGGGATCATGATCTCGGGGACCATCTTCCACTCGGGGTGACGCGCCTGGACGGCGATGGCAGCCTGGATGACCGCCTTGGTCTGCATGACGGCGATCTCGGGGTAAGTGACGGCGAGACGGCAGCCGCGGTGACCCATCATGGGGTTGAACTCATGCAGAGAGGTGATGACATCCTTGACCTGCTTGACGGTCATGTCCATGTCCTTCGCGAGCGCTTTGATGTCCGCCTCGTCGGTGGGCACGAACTCGTGGAGCGGAGGATCCAGGAAGCGGATGGTGACGGGAGTGCCCTCGAGCGCCTCATACAGCGCTTCGAAGTCGCCCTGCTGCATGGGGAGCAGCTTGGCGAGCGCCTTCTCCCTCTTCTCGACGGTGTCGGAGACGATCATCTCGCGCATCGCCATGATCCTGTCCGGCTCGAAGAACATATGCTCGGTGCGGCACAGACCGATGCCTTCCGCGCCGAAGGAGCGCGCCTGACGGGCGTCCTTGGGGGTGTCGGCGTTGGTCCTGACCTGCAGCGCGCGGTACTTGTCCGCCCACGACATGATCCTGCCGAAGTAGCCGGAGAGCTCCGCCTTGACGGTGGGCAGCTCGCCCGCGAAGATCTCGCCGGTGGAACCGTTTAGGGAGATCCAGTCGCCCTCATGGAAGGTCTTGCCGCCGAGGGTGAAGACTTTCTTTTCCTCGTCGATGACGATCTCGCCGCAGCCGGACACGCAGCAGGTGCCCATACCGCGGGCGACGACCGCCGCGTGAGAGGTCATGCCGCCGCGGACGGTGAGGATGCCCTGAGCGTAGTGCATACCCTCGATGTCCTCGGGAGAGGTCTCGAGACGAACGAGCACCACTCTCTTCTCGCCCTTGTTGACCACCCAATCGGTGGCGTCCTCTGCGGTGAAGACGACTTTGCCGCACGCCGCGCCGGGAGAGGCGGGAAGCGCTCTGCCGATGGGCATCGCTTTCTTGTAAGCCGCATCGTCGAAGCGGGGGTGCAGGAGCGCGTCAAGCTGCTTGGGATCGAGAGACAGAAGAGCCTGTTTCTCGTCGATCATGCCCTCGTCCACGAGGTCGCAGGCGATCTTGACGGCGGCAGCGGCGGTGCGCTTGCCGTTCCTGGTCTGGAGCATGAAGAGCTTGCCTTCCTCGATGGTGAACTCCATGTCCTGCATATCCTTGTAGTGCTTCTCGAGCCTGTCGACGATCGCGACGAACTCGTCGTACACCGCGGGATTGGTCTCCTTGAGGTGGGAGATGGGGGAAGGAGTGCGCACGCCGGCGACGACATCTTCGCCCTGAGCGTTCATGAGGTACTCGCCGAACAGACCCTTCTCGCCGGTGGCGGGGTTACGAGAGAACGCAACGCCGGTGCCGGAGGTGTCGCCCATGTTGCCGAACACCATCATCTGGACATTGACCGCGGTGCCCCAATCGCCGGGGATATCGTTCATGCGGCGATAGTAGATGGCGCGGGGGTTGTTCCAGCTGCGGAACACCGCCTTGACGGCGCCCATGAGCTGCTCCTTGGGATCCTGGGGGAAATCGCTGCCGATCTTCGCTTTGTACTCTGCCTTGAACTGCTCGGCGAGCTCCTTGAGATCGTCGGCGGTGAGCTCGGTGTCCATCTTGACGCCCTTCTTCGCCTTCATCTCGTCGATGAGCTCCTCGAAGTACTTCTTGCCGACTTCCATGACGACATCCGAGTACATCTGGATGAAGCGGCGGTAGCTGTCGTAAGCAAAACGGGGGTTGCCCGTCTTCTCGGCGAACCTGACGACGACTTCGTCGTTGAGGCCGAGGTTGAGGATGGTGTCCATCATGCCGGGCATGGAAGCGCGGGCGCCGGAGCGCACGGACACGAGCAGAGGATTGTCGAGAGAACCGAACTCCTTGCCGACGAGCTTTTCGAGCTTGCCGATGTTCTCCATGATCTCCGCCTGGATGGCGTCGCTGATCTTCTCACCGTCGCGGTAGTACTGCGTGCACGCCTCGGTGGTGATGGTGAAGCCCTGGGGAACGGGCATCTCGAGCTTGGTCATCTCGGCAAGGTTCGCGCCTTTGCCGCCGAACATAGCCCGCCTGTCGCCTTCGAACTGGCTTGCTTCCTTGAATTGGTAGACGAATTTTTTCATTGAAAACCTCCGGTTTTTTTGACTTGTGGATATGTGGGTCACGCGCTCATATAGCAAACTTCGTATCATATCGTCCCGCGACGCGCCTAACGCGCGCGGGTCCCCGCGTGAGCCGAGATGAGTTTACCAAAAAAACCTACCTTTGGCAACGATTTTTCGGTTGCCATCGGCAAAAAATTTTGTTAGTATGTGGTAAAGCGAAATTATTTGAGGTGCAAAATGGAAGCCGATGCTCGAAGTAGCCATCATCTCCCTTAAAACGCACGCCTCGTGAGCTCTCTCCCGCGGCGGCGTTTTGTGTCGCGCAAAGGAGGGAACGCAATGCTCCAGATCTACAAGAAAAGCAACAAGTCCACCATCACGGTCGATCCCGAACTCGTGTACGGGAGCGGTTACGATTTTTCCGACCACTGGGTCCACATGGCAAACCCCACGGACAAGGAGATAGAGTTCATCGCGGGAGCCACGGGCGTCGCCGAAGATATGATCAAGGCGGCGCTGGACGAAGAGGAACGCGCCCGTGTGGAGCGTGACGACGACACCGGCGCCACCCTCGTGGTCACGGATATCCCATTCACCGAAGAGGACGAGAACCACTACACCTACACCACCCTCCCCTTCGGCTTCATCATGACGGCGAACACCATGATCACCGTCTGCCTGGAAGACACCAGCCTGCTCGACGATATGCTCTCCGCGCGCTTCGTCAAGGACCTCAACCTTCACAAGCGCACGCGTTTTCTCATACAACTCCAATACACCATATCCAAGAAGTTCCTGCACTACCTCAAGCAGATCGACCGCGCCAGCCAGCGCGTGCAGAACGAACTCGAAAAGTCCATGAAAAACGCCGAGCTCATCGAGATGCTCGACCTCGAGAAGTCGTTGGTCTTCATCTCCACCTCCCTGCGCTCAAACAGCGTGGTGCTGGACAAGCTGCCCAAAATGCTGAAATTCTTTGAAGAGGACGAGGACCTTTGGGAGGATGTGGTCATAGAGAACAAGCAGGCGATCGAGATGTCCAACATTTACCGCGACATACTCTCCGGCACCATGGACGCCTACGCCTCCATCATCTCCAACAACCTGAATGTGGTCATGAAAGTGCTGACCTCCCTCACCCTGCTCGTCGCCATCCCGAGCATGATAGGCGCCTTCTGGGGCATGAACACCGGCGTGCCCTTCGAGGGAGAGTCATGGGGATTCTGGGTGGTCATCGGTATCTCCGTGGTCGTCTGCCTGGTCGCGGGCATAGTGCTTTGGAAGAAGCGTTTTCTGAAATGACCGCGTTAGATCGCGGTTTATGCCGATAATTGTGCCGCATATCTCATCAGCCAGCGCCGCTCGCCGAGCGGCGTTTTTGTTTGAGCCGCGCGCGGCGGAAAACCCTTGAAACACACTCTCCCGCACCGCGCCGCCGCTCTCACGACGCCCGCGTCACACGCCCGTCGGGACTGCTTCGAGCGGCGCAGGAACTCCCGGAACCAAAGAAAAACCCGCACGAAAGTGCGGGTGTGACCGTCATGATGACGACGCCGTCGCGACACGGAACGCAGCCGCGCGGGAGCACCGCGCGCCGCGAATGAGTCTCGTGGCGGGGACTTCTTACGCCTCGGTGGGAGCGGCGTCCGCGTTGTCCGCCGCAGCCTCGCCCGCTGCCGCAGCCGCTGCCGCAGCCGCTTCCGCCGCGGCTTTTTCCGCCGCCGCCTTCTCGGCTGCCCTGTCCGCCATGATGGACTGGATGATCTTGGTGAGGCACTGGATGACTATCGCCTTGTTCTCGGGGCTGTTCTTGAAGACATTGTACGCCTGGAGCATGAGCATGGCGACTCTGATCTTCATGCTGCGGGACAGCTTCATGGTCAGCACATAGTCCACAAGGTGCGGCATCTTGGCAAGGCGGGGCGCCTTGACTTCCTCGTCGCCCTCGTCCAGGTTCTCTTCGACATAGACGACTTCGGGCTCGAGGGAGACCCTCACCGAGGACTCGGCTGCGGGATGAACGGCGATGTTCAGACCTTCGAGGGAAGCGGGACGCACACCGGGACGCACGAGCACATAATCCTCGCCGTCGTCCTCGATGAGTTCGGACTCCACCATCATGTTGTCGTAATCGACGGGCTGGGGAGCCGCCGCTGCCGCTGCCTGCGCTTGTGCCTGCTGCTGCTTCTTCTTTCTTCCGAACATAGCAACCTCGTATTCGCGGTTTATTTCTTCCGAAGTCGGGCTTCGGTGCGCGTCGTTTTCCGCGGCTTCCGCCGCAAGTTCGAGAGGGGTCAGCTCGTAAGCGAGCCCTCCGCCGTACCTGCCGAGGGGGGAAAAGCCGGCTTCGCCGGCATCTCCGCTTTCGGAGGTCTCATCGAGGGGGACGGCTCCCCCTTCCTCGGGCGAGACGGCGTCGCCGCTCTCTTCGGACAGAGGCGGGAGCACGACGATCCCGTCCTCCTCCGCGACTTCCTCGAGAGGAGTTTCTTCCCCTGAGGCTTCTCCCTCGGGAGCTTGCTCCGCGGCGGTCTCTTCCTCCGCCGTTGAAGCGGGCTCTGCGCCCTCTTCGCTCTCGCCGGGGACATCGCCCTTGCCGGGTTCTTCGCTCTCCTCGCCCGCCGTGAGATCGAGCTCGGGAGCGGGACGGGCGCTGTTTCTCGAAACTATGCCGTCGATGACCGCCGCGATCTCGGTGAGAGGCGCGACATCGACGGAGTAGTCGCGCTCCGCCTGAAGATCCACCTTCGCGTCCAGCATGTCCTGCATCTCGCGGAACATGGAGAGCGCGGTCATATACTGTTTTCTGCCCGCCACGACGAGCACGATATACCCTATCGCCGAAAGGAGCAACCCGAGGCAGAGCGCCACGCCCACCGCGGCGGTGCCCATGCTGCCCAGCCCCCAGAACGCGAAGAACGCGGTGAGGATGAGCGCGAAGGCGATGAAGATGCTCGCCCTTATCGACACATTGCGGCGGACGATCTTGTCGAACACCCCGCTTTCGGAGACGATCTCGCTCGGATAACCGAAGCGCACGCCCACGAACTGCACCCAAGCCTCGCGGAGAGGAGCGGGGACCTTCGCGCCGAAACATTCGGCGGTGAAGTCCGCCACATTGTCCTCGCCGACCGAAGACTCGTCGTCGAGATAGGCGATTATGCGACGGCACGCGGATTTGAGCTTGCCCGCGCGGGAGCCGAGGAAAGAGAGACCGACGAGTGCCGCTGCCACCGCGATCCCGAGGAGCACCACCAAAAAGTATGCCCCGACGGGAGCGGCGGGGAGCTTGGTCGCAAGCTCCGTCAGCCCGTCAAATATCTTCTCGAAAAACTCCATCCGTTGCTCCTGAAAACGGGCGCTCGTGCGCCGTCGCGTTTATTATAACACACGCGCGGGAAAAATCAACCGTTTGTTTGAATAAGTGCGATATTCGGGCGCGCCCGCTCGCTCGCCGGCGGACGGGCGCGCGCCGCCGCGCTCAGTCGTCCGCGTCCACGAACTTGCCGAGCTTGAAGGAATAGAGCAAGATCCTGTCCACTTTTGCAAACAACGCGCCTTCAACCGCTCTTTTGTACAGTTTAAGTTGCTTTTTGTACTTTTCGAGAGCTTCTTTGCTCCTCAGCGCGGAGTTCTTGAAGTCGACTATGGTGCGCTTTTCGCCGTCTATCACGAGGTCGATGACGCCCTGGATGACCACGGCGTCGTCGCTGTCGCCCTGTCCCGCCTCGCGCGCGGTCATGGTCATGAGGAAGGGTTTTTCGCGGTAACACACGCTCTTCCTCGCCTCGCGCATGACGGGGGTGGCGAGACATGCGGCGATCGCGTCCGCGTCCACGGCGTCGAGTTCGCCTTCCGCGAACAACCCCTCGCGCGTCATCCTGTCAAACTCGGCGAGCACGCCTTCCCTGCCCTCCGCCGCAAAGTCGATGTTCTCCATGACGCGGTGATAGAGGGTGCCTTCATCGGCCTTGTCCGAGAACACGCCCACCGTCTCCTCGTCCGTTCCCGAGGTCGCGGACACGCTGTACTTGCCGGCGAGCGAAGTGGAGACGGCGTAGGGATAGACGAACTCCATGCTCTCCCTTATCGCGGCGATATCCTCTTCCCTGCCTTCGGGGAGCACGGGAAGGGCGTCCGCCGCCACCGGGGAAACCTCTTCCGAGGGGCTGTCGTGCCGGGCGACGAACATATTCAGCTTGCCGTCGCACACCGCGTCCGAGATATGATCGAGCGGGCAAGCCGCCCTTCCCAGGGTATGCACCCTCCCGAACGCAGCCAGGCGGTCGGCGGACGGCGAGCCCGTGAGATAGAGATAACTTTCGGGGCGGGTGACCGCGACATAGAACAAGCGCATCTCCTCTTTTGCCGCTTTCTCGGCGGCGATCTCTTTGACCGCGCCGAGGGAGAGCGTGGTGTGCGCCGTGCGCGCCGCGAGATCGTAGGCTCTCATGCCCACTCCCGCCGCGCCGTCGATCAGCACTTCGTCGGGCTCGCCGCGCGCGCCCGAGGTGTCGGCTATGCCCGCCACGAAAACCACCGGCGCCTGCAAGCCCTTGAACCCGTGGAAGGTGGATATCCTGACCTTGTCGCCGCCGTAAGACACATCATTACGCGCGCCCGACGAGCGGTCGTACTCGGCGAGGAACGCACCTATCCCGAACTCGCACTCGCCCGTCCGCACCGAAGTCACGAAAGCGGCGAGATCGTCCGCCAGTCCCTCTCCCGCGGACGCCGTGTAAGCGTCGAAGGCGTAGTCGGAGATGATGGATCTTATGAGGGCGGGCACGCTCCTGAACGAAGCGCGCAGACGATAGGAGTCCAGCACGGCGAGCATATCGCGGACCTTGTCCCCGAGGGCGTCCTCTCTCTCCGCGGCGCGGAGGACGGCGTCGTAAAGGTCCTCGTCGCGTCCTTTCGCGACGGCTATCTCGGCGAGCTCGGATTCGTCGAAGTTCCCGAAGTAGGAGAGCATGAAGCCCGCGAGCGGCAGGTCGTTCCTCGGATTGTCCAGCACGCGCAGGAAGTTCACCAGATCGCGCTCGGGAGCTGCGCTCTCGTCGGCGAAACTGCCGTCGTCCACGGGCACTCCCGCGTCCTTCATGCCGCGGAGCACCTCCCGCGCCTGCGTTCTCGTCCTGAACAACACCGCGAAATCGCCGTAGCCGAGGCGTCTGCCGTCCCTTGCCACGGCGTGCCCGCGAAGGCGTTTGATCTCGCCGCCAATGAACTTCCCCTCCTCGTACTTGCTCTCCCCGCCCATCGCGAACAGATGGAGCTGCACGCTCTCGCCGACGGACACCGACTGCTCGTCTTTTATCTCGAACCGCCCGTCTCTCCTGTAATCCACATCCGCGCTCTCCTCGGTCATGACCGCGTCGAACACGGCGTTGACGAATTTAAGGATGGACGGCGTGGAACGGAAATTGGAACGGAAACCCACTGTCTTGCCCTCGCCGCTCTCGCGGTAGCGCCTGCCCCTGTCGAGGAACACCCCGGAGTCCGCGAGACGGAAACCGTAGATGCTCTGCTTGACATCGCCGACCATGAAAGCGTCCCCGCGCGCCAGCGAATCGATGAGGTACTCCTGCAGGCGGTTGACATCCTGATACTCGTCCACGAAAACGCAGTCGTACGCCGCTCCGAGGTCGCAGCCTTCCGCCACCAGCCGCGCGGCGCCGCGTTCGAGGTCGGCGTAAGACATCACGCCGTCGCGCACTTTGACGGCGGTGAGACGCTCGTCCAACTCGCGGGTGAGCCCGACCAGACAGCGGACATACCTCGCGTTCTCGGCGAGTTCCGCCGCGACGCGCCGCTCGTCGCCCGCATATTCCAGCCAACCCGCGAATATACCCTTCAGCCTCGCGACCGCATTCTTGACTATGTCCACGCCCACGGTGTCCGAGCCGCGCCTTTTGCTCGCTCGCGAGAACACCGTGCCCGCCGCTCGGGTGAGCGCTTCCCTGCCGCCGTTGAGACAGGCGTCGCAGGCGGAAGTCACTTCGCCCGCTAGCAGAAGATACTTGTCCTGCTCGTCTTCGACCAGGCTCTCCCTCGCGCTCTCGCACGCCTCACGCACCTTGGCTATCCCGCGGATGGCGGAGTCGTAGATCACCTTCTCCAGCCTTGCCGCGTCCATCAGATTGCTTTCCGCCCGCGCAAGGAACTCCTCGCCGTCGGGGTATATCTCGTAGACGGCGTGCATACGCTCCACGCACTTTCTGAGGTTCGCCTCGTCCCTGCTCGGCGAGAGGATGTCGGCAAGCTCGAGGAACGCCTCGTCCCCCGCAGCCGCCCGCGCCGCGAACACCTCGTCCAGCGCCTCCGAAAGATAGGCGGACGCGCTCTCCTCGCTCAGCACCTCGAACTCGGGGGATATGCCCAGCCGCTCGAAGTTCTCTTTGAGCACGGTGCGGCAAAAAGAGTCGATGGTGCCTATGCGCGCGCTGCCGAGATCGTCTATGCTCGCGCGGAGATTGTCAGCCGCTTCGCCCTCGGCAAGACATGCCGCCTCGAACAGCGCCGTGTGCAGCCTCTCTTTTATCTCGGCGGCGGCAGCCTCGTTGAACACGAGAACGAGTATGCGCCCGATGGGCACTCCGTCCACGATCTTGGCGACTATGCGTCCTATCATCGCGCTGGTCTTGCCCGTGCCGGCAGCCGCCTCGACGAGCACCTTGCCCGGCGTTTCCACCGCGTCCCACTGGGCTTCGGTGAGCTTCTCGAACACCTTGCCTTTGTAGCGTTCTCTTCTCGTATCGCGGGTTTTTTCGTCCATATCTCCGCCTTTAACCTCGAATTTCGTCATATCCGTCATTCTTCGCCGTCCTCCCCGCCGCCGCGCACGGCGTCCGCGCGCACCTTCGCGATGTTTTCTTCCGTCAGCGAACTTATCTGCATATTGCGCTCGGGCGGGCGCCTGCCGCCCTTCCTCGAATAGCCGCATATCCCCGCGAACTCGCAGGTCCTGCAACCGCCGTTTACGGGATCGGGAGCGATGTCGCCGTCGGCTATGCGCCTGAGACCGTCGGCGGCGAGAGCGCGCACATAGCGGCACACCCCGTCAAAGTCCTCGTCCGACAAAAATACCTTGGGCGAAGGTTTGCCGTAGGACAGCTTGTAAGGCAGCGAACTGCCCTCGGGATCCTCCGCGAATATGCTGTCTATCCGCGAAGCCTCCTCGACCGAAGAGGTGACATGCCCGTGGTACTTGAACCTCACCGTCCCGTCGTTCGTGAACCGCGCGTACAGCGGCAGATAGAACACACCCGACGGGCGGAGTCCCTTTCCGTCGCGCAGCGCGCAGGCGTAGAGATAGGGCTGGATCTTGGTGCCGAAAAAGAGTTCGGGCACGCTGAGATCGGCGCTCTTGTAGGACTTGTAGTCGATGATAACGCACCTGTCGCCGAGCACATCTATGCGGTCGGCGCGTCCGGTGAGCCGCGCCGCCCTCTCGCCCTCTCCGAGAGTGAGCGAGGGTATCTCGTCGCCGCCTATCTTCGCTTCGATATACTCGGGTCTGTACTCGGACCTGAGCGAGATCGCATACAGCGCGCGGGCGGTGCGAACGCACTCTTCTTTCAGCCGCGCCAGCCTGCGGACGGTGGCGGGATCGTCGCGGACGAGCGCGACATTGCTCGTCGCCTCGACAGCCTCGTCAAAGAACTCCCGCGTCATGCCGTCGATGTTCTCGTCGTTCACCTCGTCCGCGGCTATCGCCTTGAACAGCTTTTCGAGGGCGTAATGCAGGATGATGCCGCTGTCCGTGCTCTCCATGCCCGCCTCCCGCCTCTCTTTGAGCCCGAGACGATAGGCGAAAAAGTAGCGGTAAGGACAAGAGAAGAATTTCTCGAGCCTGCTCGCGCTGGTAGTACCTACGCCGCGGGTCGCCGCCACCTCTGCGGGCGGGAGCGCCCTTGCGTACACCCTGTCTATCCGCGCCTTGTCCGCCGCCGACAAAAAGCGGTAAGCCGCCCCGCGCATATGCGCGCCTTCCGCCGTGCGCAGTCCCTTTAATATTTCGTACGCGCACGCGCCCGAGGCGCAAAATCTCGTGCGCGCGAGCCGCGCTCTCTCGGGACTCCCCTCGGGACGGTGGGCGGACGCATCGATGTCGGTGACGGCGAGGGGCAGACCGCCCTCCGAGAGCATCCCGCAAAGTTCGGAGATGACGGTGGAAGGACGCTGCTCTCCCGCAGCCGTGACCTTGGGATAGGATATGACAAGCCTGCCGCGCGGACGCTTGAATATCTCGACGATCTCCATCAGCCCGACATACAGCCGCTCCTTGCGCGAGGGAGTTATGCGCAGTCCCGCGGCGGCGAGAGGCTCCTCGTCGGCGGGGGTCACGACCGCGCCTCCTCCGCCCGCGGCGGGCAGCGAACCCACCGTGGCGCCCAGCACGAAAATGTCTCCGGAACCTATGTAGCGGCTGTGGGTGTCCCCCACGAAAACGGCGTCGAGGAAGGTGGGCACGAGGGCGATCTTGACGCTCGCCGCCATGGAACGGAAGATGCGTTCGAAGTAAGCTCCGTCCCCCTCGGCGTCCAGCGCGCGCTCCATCTCGGCGAGCAGCTCTTCCGTCTTTTCGTCGACTTGAGCGGCGCATTTTGCATAATAAAGGCTCATTTCGGTGAGTTTGGCGGTGTGCGCGCGCCAGGCGTCCTCCGCCTCGTCAAGGAAACCTCTGACCTTAGCGGTCCACGCGGCGGGAGGAGTCACGCCGCCTTCCGCGAAGCGTTCCGCCGCCCGCTGCGCTCCCGCTCTCACCTTTTCGGCGCGGGCACGCGCGGTCTCTTCCCCGAGCGTGAACGGAGCGCGGAAACGGCTGCGGTCTATGTTGAATTCGAGGCAGTAGTTCTCGAACACGAAAATGTCGTCGTCCGTGACTCCCGCGACGGACGCGAACAGCGGATTTTTGACAAGTCCCATGACATCGGCGCGGGCGAAGTTGCTGCGCGCCGCCGCCATCGCGGACAAAAGGAAGCGGACTTTGGTCTGCCCGGCGAGCGGTTCGCGGGTGTCGATGAAGAAGGGTATGCCGTACCTCAAAAACGCGGATTTGACCTCTTCGGCGTAGGCGTCGGGAGAGGCGAGCACCACTTCGAAGTCGCGGTAGCGCGCGCCTGACCGCACTCCTTCGGCGATGTCTTCCGCCACCGCGCGCACCTCGCTCGCCATGCTCGGAGCCGCGCGCAGCACGACTTTGCCGCCGCTCTCCACCCGCCGTTCGGGAAGCGAATAGGAAAACAGCCTCTCCCCTATCGCGGCGAGCGCGGGGTGCATCTCTTCCGAGACGCGCACGGTCTCCGCGGAGGCGCACGCCTTTCTCAGCCTGTCCGCCACTCCGTCGCAGTAGATGCGCCTGTTGGGTCCGTTGCCCGAGACCAGCCCGACGGTCAGCGAGAGCGCCGTGCGGGACAAGCCGGCAAGTATCTTGAGCTCGGGCGCCTTGAAATCGTAAAAGTCCGCCACATAAAAGTGATAAGGCATCGTGAGCCCCTTTTCGAGGGCGTCCGCGAAGTACTCGAGGCGGGTGGACGAGTCGCTGTGTCTGCCCGCGAGCGCACCGAGATACGCGTCGTAGATCAGGGAGAGATCGCCGAGCTTGTCCGCGACGGAGGGGGCTGCGGCTGCGGCGGCGGAGCGAAGTTCGTCCGCGGATATGCCGCTGTTCCTGAGCGCGGTCAGCGCCGCATAAAACTCCTCCGCGAACCCCGGCGCGCCTGCGGCTCTGCCGTAGCGGGCGAGTTTGTCCCTGTTCTCGTCGATGACCTTGGCGAGCAGCATGACCGCCCCCTGCGGGGTCAGACAACGCTCTATCTCCCGCCCTATCGTCTTTTCGGCGAGGCGGGTGAAGGAGGCGACGGAGACATTGAACGCCGCGCCGAGCCCGAGCGTGCTCAGCACTCCGCGTTCGGTGGCTGCGGTGAATTTGTCGGGGACGATGACGATATGTTCGCCGCCCGAAGGCAGCCGCTCTTTAAGGCAGTCCATGACCGCACGGTAGGCGCCGGGCGCCGAATCGGAAAGAATGATCTTCATGCATACAGCATAACATGCTTTCCGCTGTTTTGAAACAATAATTTTTAATAAAAAATTATTGTCGCCCGAAATGCTCTCCCGCCCCTCGCTTATTAGCCGCCGCCGTTGTGGTTGAATTTCCTTGTGCGTTCGTTTTTTTTAAGTTATAATGGGTGCGCTATGAAAAAGATCATTGTCGCCGTTTTGCTCATCGCCGTCATCTGCACGGCAGCGGGCGTGCTGGTCGCGTGCAGCAACGCCACCACTCAGGGGCAGCTGGAGAATGTCTGGCAGCCCTATGAGCGCTACACCTACTC
Organism: Candidatus Limadaptatus stercoripullorum; assembly: GCA_018713795.1. Taxonomy (GTDB): domain Bacteria; phylum Bacillota; class Clostridia; order Christensenellales; family CAG-917; genus Limadaptatus; species Limadaptatus stercoripullorum. The sequence goes on along the minus strand of DVOE01000030.1, from coordinate 5,501 downwards.
CGTCTCCTACAAGGCGGACGACGGCTCGGACGCTTCCGGCACCTATGTCAACGAGATCCGCCACTACGATGCCGGCGCTACGGTCGGGCTGGGCAGCGTGGAGCTCGCCTCGGTCGCGGAGGGCTATCTCGTGACCGGCACTCTCACCGCGGGAGACCGCACGCTGTTCAACGCGTGCTACTACGCCCTGTCCTCGGGCGGCAGCTATCTCGTCCCCTCCGCCACCTACCGCAAGGAGACTGCGGAGGGCAAGACCGTGTTCGAGTACTCCGGCACTTACGACGGCGCGACTCTGAACTACTCCGGCACCCGCGAGGACGGCACCAAACTTTCGGGGTCGCTCGGGCTCTCGCAGCCTTACTACGACAACAACCAATTCCATCAGGCGCTGCGCGGCGTGGGCTCTCTGCTCGCGGAAGGGTTCTCCTTCCCCTCCTTCAATGTGGCGCTCGTGGCAGCCGAGGAACAGACCGTGATCGTGCTTTCCGCGTCGGTCACGGCGACGGCTTCCGTCCCCTCCGAGATCCCCGCAGGCGACAGCGTGCAGGCGTTTGACTGCCTCAAGATGACCCTCTCCCGCAGCACGACCATCGCCGGCGAGTCGCAGAGCATCTGGTTCGCGTCCTCTCCCGTCAAATGCGTGGTCGAAGGGGATGACACCGTGCTCGTTTCGGAAGGAGCGGGCTGGGAACTCAAAAATGTCATCGTCAAGATCGAGGAGCCTTACAAGGCAAAAGACGGCAGCGTGCAGAAGGTGACCTACACCCTCTCGGACATCGACCTCACTCCTCCCGCATCGGACGCCGAATGACGCGGCGAACGACGGTTAAAAAGAAAAGCCCTCCCGCACGGGAGGGCTTTGTTTATGCGCGAGCCTTCACGCTCCTCCGCCGCCCGCCGCCTGCGCGGACAGCCCCAGCCTGTCGCATATCCTCGCTATGCTCTCCTCAGGCGTGAGCTCGTCCCCCGCGCTCTCGGCGCGTATGCCCGCGCCGCGCGGCTCGGGAACGGAAGATTTTTCGGAAAGCGTACGCCCGTCCGCCTTTTTCGCCGCGGCTTCGGTGAGTTTGCGCCGCAGCTCCTCCGCCCTGCTCTCGGCAGCACCCAGCCTGTCCGCCTCCGCCCTGAACTCCGCTTCCGTCTCCGTCTTCGGACCGTCGCGCATGAGCGAGAAGTCCTCGGCGAGGAACTTTTCGAGTTCGAGTTTGACGCTGAGCGCCACGGATTCCATGTTGAGCGCGTCGCCGCCGAACTTGTAGCGCTCCTTCATCTCCTCATACGCCGCCGTCCATTTGGCGCGGAAGGTCTGGAGCCTGGTCAGTTCGAGCGCGCAGCGGAACTTGGCGTCGAGCACGAGCGCTTCCGCCTGTTCGGTCGCGGACATGAGCGTCGTTTTTATCTGCTCTTCGCGGGCGCGGAGGGCGCCCGCCTCCTTCTTTGCCGCCTCGCATTCGGCGGTGAGCGCCTTTATCCTCTCGCGCTGGCGCGCGCCACTCTCCTCCGCCTTCTGCTTTTCGAGCGCTATGAACGCCTCCACCGACGCTATGTCGTAACCGCGCCTCACCACCGCGAACCTCGGCTGACTTTTCACTCTTCTTTTCATGGTCTTCTCCCGGAAAACAAACTGCCCTTCCACGGTAAGCGGAAGGGCGCGCGTTTTCTTTCCGTCCGCGCCGCGATATGCGGCGGGGAGAAGGTTTTTTGGCGATATCAGGAATGTTCTGCCGACAGCAGCTCGGTCTTCAGCATCCAGAGCTTCTCGCTGAGGTCGACCTTGTAGTATTGGGTGTTGACCACGCGCTTGTACTCGGGGAAGAATTCCGCAAGCGACCTGTCCGCCGCGGCGCCTATCTCCTCGAGCGAAGGCAGATCGTAGACGAGCTCGCCCTCCCTGAAGATGTCGGTGAGCAGCGGGCGCAGCTCATACTTCCTGAAAGTCTTGCGCTTGTAGATCTGCTCGGGGTGGAAGATGGTGAGCGGCTCGGAGGTGTCGAACTCCTCGTCTTCGAGGCAGATGAGATCCGCCGCCGCCATGCCGTCCTTGTAGATCCTGAGCACCTTTTTAAGCCCGGGATTGGTGGTCTTCTCGTGGGTGTCGGACACCTTGCAACGCGGCACCATGACGCCGTTTTCCTCTATGGCGCAGAGCTTGTACACCCCGCCGAGAGAAGCGTTGCCGTAGCTGGTGATGAGCTTGGTGCCGATGCCGTAGACATCTATCGCGGCGTGCTGCATCCCGAGGGAGAGGAGCACCTTCTCGTCGATGTCGTTGGAGGCGTAGATCTTGCAGTCGGAATGTCCCGCCGCGTCCAGCATCTTGCGCGCCTCGCGGCTGAGGTAGGCAAGGTCGCCGCTGTCCAGCCTTATGCCGATGGGTTTATGCCCCGCGGCTTTGAGCTCGTCGAACACTTTTATGGCATTGGGCACGCCGCTGCCAAGGGTGTCGTAGGTGTCCACGAGCAGCAGACAGCCGTCGGGATACGCCGCCGCGTACGCGCGGAACGCCTCGAGCTCGGAGGGGAACGCCATCACCCAGCTGTGCGCGTGGGTACCCTTGACGGCTATGCCGAACATCTGTCCCGCCAGCACATTTGAAGTCGAGCGGCACCCGCCGATATACGCCGCCCTCGCGCCGTAAACGCCGGCGTCGGGACCCTGCGCGCGCCTGAGCCCGAACTCGAGGATAGCCGAGTCCGTGCAGGCGGAAAGCCGCGCCGCCGTGGTGGCGATGAGCGTCTGATGGTTGATGAGGGTGAGCAGCGCCGTCTCGACGAGCTGCGCCTCCCAAAGGGGCGCGCGCACGGAGACTATGGGTTCGCCGGGGAACACCACCGTCCCTTCGGGCACCGCCTTGATGTCGCCGGTGAACCTGAAATCTTTGAGCGCCGCGAGGAACTTTTCGCCGAAGATGCCGAGCGACGCGAGATAGGAGATGTCATCCGCCGAAAAATGCAGCTTGCTTATATACTCGACCGCCTGCTCGAGACCCGCCGCCACCGCGTAGGGGTAGCCGCCCCCGCCACGGTAAAAGAGGTCGAACGCCGCGCGGCGCATGTTCATGCCGCACTCGAAATAGCCGTTCGCCATGGTCAGTTGATAGAGGTCGGTGAGCATGGTGAGATTGCGCTCACCGCTCATTTCAAACTTTGTCATTTGTCTGCTCCCTCCCGAGAAGCGCCCGCCGCGCGCTTTTTCTTTTCGGGTCTGAGTTTCCAGGGCGTGCGCCGCTTCTCGATATAGTCCGCCCGCGAGAGGTCGGCGACCGCGATATCACGCGCTCCGTAGAACGCCCTGAAAAACGCGCTCCCCGCCACCGCGCGCAGCGCGAACGAGTAATTTGCAAGATCGAACCTGCCGAGTTCGGTCACGCCGAGGACGCCCCTCTCCGCGGCGTCGGTCACCTTCCCGAAGCTCTGACGGGAGAGGCAGATGAGGATATACGCCGCACCCGCGACGAGCGCGAGAGGAGAAAGCACAGCGCATGCCACAGTCGTGACGGGGATGGCGTCCAGGCGCAGCTGCTCGAGCATGAGCCGCCCGAGGAAATACCAGAAGAAATAGCAGAATCCGAGCAGCCCGGGGAAACGCTTGTTCTTGCGCCATATCGCGAAGAAAATGCACGCGCCGATGAAATTCCACACCATCTCGTAAAAGAAGGTGGGCGCGAACCAACCGCCGTCGCCGACGATGTCCGCGTACTGCGGCTCGTAGCCCTGAGGATCGTCGAGGTAGATGGCGAAGGGGAAGCGCTGGAAGGCGGGATTGTCAATGCGGATGCCGAACGCCTCCTGATTGACGAAATTCCCGAGGCGCCCTATGATCTGCCCGGTCAGCACGGGCACGACGACCAGATCGACGACATTGCCGAAGTTGCACTTCTTGCGCATACGCACCGAGAAGATGACGATGCCGATCAGCCCGCCGAGTATGCCGCCGATTATGGTTATGCCGCCCTCCCAGACCGCTATCGCGTTCACGAAATCGTCCCAGCTCTCGATGGGGAAGAAGTCCTCGGGGCGCGGCAGCACATAGAGCAGCCTGCCGAAGATGACCGCGAGCGGGATGATCCAAAGGAAGAGCTCCACCGCGTCCTCGACCTGCAGGTTGATGCGCTTGCACTCGAGACAGACTATCGCGAGCGCCGCGATCATGCCGATGACGATGATGATGCCGTACCACGCGACCTCAACGCCGCCTATCGTGAAAGCTATCTTGTCTATCGCCGAAAGCATACCGCCTCACAAATGCACGACGCGGGTGGCGCCGCTGCTCCTCACGGAAAGTTCAAAGACATTGTCCGCGCCGAATCTGCGGATAAGCGCGTCTTTTACAGCACATGAACTCGCTTTTCTGACAAAAAGCAGGATGGTGCCCGCGAACCCGCCGCCGTGCACGCGCTTTGCCGCGACGCCATCCAAAGTGCCCGCGAAGTCCAGCGCGTCTTCGAGGGCGCGGTCACCGCGCGAAGAGCGGAGATTCTGAAGCTTGACCGCCGAGCTCATGCCCGAGGCGTTGACCGCGTCGAGAAATGCCTTCTCGTCGCCGGAGGCTATCGCAGCCGCCGCCTGCTCCACCCTCACATTCTCCTCAAAGAAATGTTCGGCGCGAAGCAGCGCACGGGGAGAGAGCGAGGAACGCAGACCGTCCTCCGCCGCATAGAACGCCGCGGGATCGATGTCTCTGAGCAGCTTGCCGCCCATGGCTTCCGCCACCGCCTTCATCTCGGCGGGGATGGCGGCGTAGTCGTCCGTAAGGTCGGAGTGATCGCCGCCCGTCGCCGCCACGAAGATATCGAGGTCGTCAAAGCTCCACTTCGCATTCTCGAACTCCGGGCGCTCGAAGTCGCGGAAGTCGATCATATTCACGCCGCCGACGGAGATCGCGGTCTGATCCATGAGCCCCGAAGGCTTGCCGAAGTAAACATTCTCGGCGTACTGCGAGGCGCGCGCCTTGAAAACGGGATCCAGGCTGCCCGAGTTGTAATAGACATTCAGGATCTCGGCTATCATAAGTTCGAAGGAACTCGACGAGGACATGCCGCTGCCGCGCGGGACGGTCGAGGTCATGCAGGCGGAGAAGCCGCCCACCCTGACGCCGGCGCGCATATAAAAATCGGCGACGCCCTTTATGAGAGCGGCGGAAGTGCCGAGCTCGGACGCTTTGAAGGACACATCCGAAAGTTCCACGAGCATGGGCGGATAGTCCTCGGACTTGACTTCGATGACGCCGTCCTCTCTCGGGGAGACGGCGGCGACGGTATCCACATTGACCGCCGCGGCGAGCACCTTGCCCGCGTTGTGGTCGGTGTGATTGCCGACGATCTCTATCCTGCCCGGCGAAGAGAAGAGGTCGGCGGGAGCGCGTCCGAAGGTCGCTTCAAAGGTGCGGGCGACTGCGCTGAGTCTTCTCGCGCCGTCCTCTGCCGCCGCGCCGTACAGCTCGGCGAGCGTCTCGGCGCAAAAGTTTTTGGCGTCCAATGCTCTGCAATCTGTTGCCATCAC
>DVOE01000029.1 GCA_018713795.1 Candidatus Limadaptatus stercoripullorum | reverse complement strand
AGATCGAATCCGCCCGCGTCTTCCGCCTCCTTGCCGTGTAAGAGGAGATTTCTGTTTAACCCGAGGTGACTCCCGGTCACAGCGGGTTGCTCCCCGAGAGGGTGCTTCGCGGCAATTTTCGGAGAAACGGTTGACCTTTTGCGCGTTTGTGGTAAAATAATCGTTGCAGCGGCGGATCCCGCTTTCCGGGGCAAAGCGACCGCGAATAATGCGAATGTAGTTTAGTGGTAAAACAGCAGCTTCCCAAGCTGCGGTTGTGGGTTCGATTCCCATCATTCGCTCCAAACCGAGGATAAGGGCGCATCTCGCGCCCTTTCTTTTTATGCCGCACCGAAACAATATAAACAAGCCTCGGAGCAATTCTTTTCGGCGCTTCCGCGCGGGCGAAACTTGCTAATATGTAAACTATTAGCTGCGTTCCGCCCGCACACCATCATCCGAAAATCTCTTGCTCCGAGGTGCGAGCAGTTCGGCGCCGCCGAACCTTGTTCATATCATTCCGGTCCGGCATGTCTCGGTGATTTTTCCGGTGTGTTAGTGTCGGATAAAGCCTCCTCGCATTTGTAAGGGCGCGACCTGCACCCTTCTTCTCGGTTTGGGACGGGCGTTTATCCCGTAAGACCAAGTCGAGGATAAGGGCGCATCTCGCGCCTTTATCCTTTTTTTCTTTCTGCTTCACTCATGCCGTATTAAGTTCGGCGCGGCGGTGCAGTCCCGTTGACACTTCGGCGGGGGATGGGGTATCATTTGCGTATGGATGAAGAGATCGTGTTTGAGGCTCCCTCGGCGGCGGAGTATGCCGTCAGGACCTACGGATTGACCAAGGTATACGGCGGCGCGGAGCGTGTGTCGGATGTCTCTCTCGGCGTCAGGCGGGGAGAGGTGTACGGACTCGTTGGCAAGAACGGAGCGGGCAAGACTACGCTCATCCGTCTTGTGCTCGGGCTCGCGAGCCCCACGCGCGGCGAAGTCGAGATCGCGGGGCAGAGGACGCCTTCCGCTCTTGCCGCGGCGCGGAGCAGGGTGGGCGCGCTCATCGAACAGCCTGCGTTTTACGGCAAGCTCGACGCCGAACAGAATCTCACCGCCTATTCGCTTGCGCTCGGGCATTCTGACCGCGCGCGCAACCGCGAACTTCTGAAGTTCGTCGGGCTGGAGGACGCCGGCGACAAAAAGGTCAAAAATTTCTCGCTCGGCATGAAGCAGCGCCTTTCTCTCGCGATGGCGCTGGTCGGCGCGCCCGAGATACTCATCCTCGACGAGCCCGTCAACGGACTCGATCCCACCGGCATACTTCAGGTGCGCGAGCAGATCAGGCGACTGAATTCCGATCACGGCGTGACCGTCATCATCTCCTCGCATTTCCTCGGCGAACTCGGCAAGGTCGCGACGGCTTACGGCGTCATGAAAGAGGGCAAGCTCGTCACCGAACTCAGGGGAGAGGAGCTCGCCGCTCTCGCCCGGCCCAAGATAAAGGCGGTCACCCCCGATCCCGAGAAGGCGCTCATAGTGCTCCGCGAGACTTTTGCGCCCGGTGAATTCGCGATCTCGGGCGGCGTGATCGAGATCTACCGCCCCGCGGAGGAGCTCGGCAGGGTGACCATGGCGTTTGCGGGCGCAGGCGTGCCGCTCATCTCCGTCACGGCGGACGAGGGCGACCGCGAGGCGGCGCTCGTCGCGCTTATGTGAGGTGAGTATGAAACGCTTTTTCGGGATATTCCTTTCGGACGGCTATAAACTCGCCAAAATGAAGAGCCTCTATATCGGCATAGCGGTCATGGCTGTGCTCGTGCTCGTGTCCGCGCTCGCCGTGACCGGCATGGCTGAGCTCTATGAAGAAGCGTACGGCGAAAACATGATTTTCGGTGACGGGAACGGCGGCATAAAAGAGGTCGACGATGTCGCCGCCGAGATCATGTTGCAGGACGGGCTTTCCATGCTCGCCACCGCGCCCGCAAGCTCCGCCGTCACGACGCTCGTCGCCATAATCGCCGCGCTCTTCATCGGCACCGACTACTCCTCGGGCATGATGCGCCTGTTCGTCGGCAGAGGAGCGGGCAAAGCGCAGGCGTTCGTGTCCAAATGGCTTTGGGTGCTCATCCTCACCCTCGTCTACACCTGCGTATCCTATCTCTTCTGCCTCATCGCGGCAGCTGCGCTCGGCGCGGACGGCAAGGCGCTCTCCGAGATCTCGGGAACGGTGGGCGCGGGCTTCGGGACCGCGGTCTTCTACGCCTTCGTGTTCTCGGCGATCTTCACCGCCGTGCCGCATTTCGTGCGCTCCAAAGCCGGCGGCATAACGCTGCTGCTCGCCATGGAGATAGTCGTCGGCGCCATCCTCGTCGCCGTCGTGCAGCTCGCTCTCGGCGTCGGGACGGGCGTGGAATCAGAAAACACGGTCTACCTGCTCCTCAATCCCTACTACGCCTACGAGTACATCGCGGCGACTGACAGCATGACCGGGCAGGAGCTCGGACTTGTGTTCGGAGGGGGCGCCATGTGGTTCGCGCTCTTCCTGGGCGGCGGTCTCCTGCACAGCATAAAAGCGGACATAAAGTGACAAAACCGCGCCGTAAACCTCGGTTTCGTGCGCTTGAACTTGTTTAAGAATTAGTCCCGCCGAGGATCCCGGCGGGGCTTTTTTTCGCCGCTCCGCGCGCCGCAGTCCGGAGGAATGTCCCGTTCGTTTTCCCCGCTGCCGGCAGTCGGGTGGGGGGAGAGCGCTCCGCCCGCCTCCCGCGGTCGTACTTCGCGCGCGCCCAATGTTGCCGCATTCGGTTGCGTTTTTTGGGGAAGTGGCTTATAATCTTTGTAATTTTGTAAGACGGAAGGCAATTATATGTACACACCCGTAGGCACCGACCTTAATTTCGTGGAACGCGAAAAGGCTGTTCTCGAATTCTGGAAGGAAAATCAGATCTTTGAAAAGAGCGTCGAGAAAAACAAGGGCGGCAAGGCTTTCAATTTCTACGACGGTCCTCCCACCGCGAACGGCAAGCCCCATATCGGGCATATCCTCACCCGCGTCATGAAGGACATCATCCCCCGCTACAAGACCATGAAGG
>DVOE01000001.1 GCA_018713795.1 Candidatus Limadaptatus stercoripullorum | reverse complement strand
TTGTTGATGGGACGGATGCCCACCGAGCGCAGCCGCGCCCTGATTTTTCTCGGAGAGGGGAAGATCTTCACCTCTCTGACGCCGCCCGCCATATATCTCGGGCAGAGATCGCTGTCTCTGACCTCAACGCTCACCATCTCGGTCACGGGAGCGCCCGGGGCGTCGTAAGCGATATGCGGCTCGCGGCAGTCCTTGCCGAGAGCGACCGCGACCTCTTTTGCGAGGCGGTAGATGCTGTTGCAGTCGGGGCGGTTGGCGGTGACGGCGACATCCAGGACGACATCGTCCCAGCCGAGCGCTTTGAGCGCGTTGATGCCGAGGGGCGTGCCCTCGGGGAACCTCAGGATATCGCCCTTGGTCTGCCCGTCCACGGCGTCGCACTCGACGCCGACTTCCTCGAGCCCGCAAAGCATACCCTCCGAGCGCACTCCGCGAAGTTCGCCGCTCTTTATGACCTGACCGCCGGCGAGCACCGCGCCGGAGGGCGCGACCGCGACATATTCGCCGCCGAGGACAGGCACATTGGTCACCACCTGTATTACGCGGCCGCCGATATCCGCCTGCGCCACGCGCAGTCTGTCTGCGGAAGGATGCTTCTCGACGGAGACGAGCTTTGCGGTCACGACCTTTTTTGCCTGTTCGGACTGGCGGATGATCTCCTCCACCTCGAACCCTATCGCCACCAGCTTTTTTGCAAGCGTCTCGGGCGACACATTGATATCGACATAATCTTTGAGCCAAGAAATGGGTGCAAGCATATTCCGCCTCCCTCACCTGAACTGTCCGAGGAACCGGACATCGTTTTCGTAGAAAAGTTTGATATTGGGGATGCCGTACTTGATCATGGCGATCCTCTCCAGCCCCAGCCCGAAGGCGAAGCCGCTGTACTCCTTGCTGTCTATGCCGCACATGTCCAGCACCGCGGGATTGACTATGCCCGCGCCGAGCAGCTCCACCCAGCCCGTGCCCTTGCACACGCGGCAGCCCTTGCCGTGGCACATGGTGCAGGTCGCGTCCGCTTCGACCGAAGGCTCGGTGAACGGGAAATAAGAGGGACGGAGCCTGATCTTGGTGTCCTCCGAGAACAGCTTCTCCGCAAAGGTCTGAAGGCAGCCCGTGAGATCGCCGACGGTGATCTTTTTGTCCACCGCGAGCCCCTCTATCTGATGGAAGATGGGGCTGTGCGACGCGTCGTCGTCGGGACGGTACACCCTGCCCGGGATGACCACGCGGATGGGAGGACGGCAGGTCGTCATTATGTGCGCCTGCATGGGCGAAGTGTGCGTCCTGAGCACCAGATTATCGCCGAGATAGAAGGTGTCCTGCATGTCGCGCGCGGGATGATCCTTTGGGACATTTAGCAGTTGGAAGTTGAAAAGGTCGGTCTCGATCTCGGGTCCTTCCGCCACCGAAAAGCCCATGCCGAGGAAAACATTCAGGATCTCCTCGCGGATCATGGTGACGGGATGGGCGGCGCCGGGCAGCCTCATCTTGCCGGGAAGGGAAATGTCCACTTCCTCTTCCGCAAGACGCTTTGCGAGTTCGCTTTCGCGAGCCGCTTTTTCGGCGGCGGCGAGCGCGCTCTCTATCTCCACCCGCGCGGCGTTCAGGAGCTTGCCCATCTCGGGACGCTCCTCTTTGGACACGGTGCCGAGCAGCTTCATGAGCGCCGTCATCTCACCGTTTTTGCCGAGGAAACGCACTCTGACATCGCTAAGCGCCTGAGTGCCGTCCGCCGCCGCGACGGACGCGAGCGCCCGGGCTTTGACCTCTTCTATTCGTGACTTCATATCTACCTCGTGTATGCGCGCACAGTGGCGCGCGTGATGTAACTTTCAAAATAATAGCAACTTCATGCCGTCAAGTCAAGCGCGGGGCGGCGAGAGACCGCCTTCTGCCCGAAATTCCCCCATCCCGGATCCGAACAGCACAGACCGGATGCGTCATACCCGCGCGTTTTCCACTTTGGCGCTCCCCTCGCATATACATGGAAGCGTGAGCGGAGAAAGGGGCGGACGCGCAAAGCACCGAAAACTTTTAAGGATAGTCGTCGCGCTGACTATCTTTGTGGTGCTGTTCGTCTTTTGCACGGTGTATTTCAGAAACAACATCGTCCCCACCGTCATGGGAAGCGCCGTCGCCAAAGTGAGAGCCATCTGCACCAACTGCATAAACCTCGCCGTCACCACCGTGGTCGGAGACGGCATAAAGTACGACGACCTGTTCGCAGTCGAAAAGGATGCTGAAGGCAATATCGCCATGGTGGAGGCGAACTCCCCCGAGATAAACATGATCGCAAGGGAGATCGCAAACCTCGCCCAGGCGAATCTCGACGCCATTGGCGTCGAAGAGGTCTCGGTCGCCGTCGGCACCTTTACGGGACTCACCCTGCTCATGGGTCTCGGACCCGATGTCGTCATCAACATCGCGCCCATAGGCTCGGCGGTATGCGACTTCGTGAGCTACTTTTCGGAAGCCGGCATAAACCAGACCCTGCACCGCATCTACATCATCGTCACGGCGGTGGTGAACATAGTCACGCCCATCGACGAGCCCACCATAACCGTACAAGCCGAAGTGCTGGTCTGCGAAAACCTGATCGTCGGAAAGGTCCCCGAATTCTATCTCGGCTCGGCCGGGAGCGGCAGCGGGATGCTCCCGCTGTGAATGCGATCGCACGCCTTGCGGCAGTTTTGCCCCTCCCCCGCGCCGCCGCGCATACCGGCAGCCGCCCGCGCGCCGGATTTATCCGTCTCCCGGATCGCACCGCGCCTCTTATCGCCGAAATTTACCAATTGGGGACGGGGTAAAATTGGAAGATTTTTTACCATTTTAACCCCGTCCCCAATTGGAAGATCTAAAAAATCGGCACACGGGATACGCCACAGAAGCTCGCCCTCTCATCTTCCTGAATATCCTCTGTTTACTTGTATTTTTGCCCGAATAGCTGCGTCGTTACATAGTTTCCCCGCCCCAGCAGAGCCTGTCCTCGTTTGCTAATTTTTTTTACCAATTTGACCCCGTCCCCAATTGGTAGCATTGATTTGACCCCGTCCCCGATCGGTAAGGAGCTTCGCTGCTTTACACCCGCCCTATTTGTCCGTACCCCACCGGCTCGCTCCGCCGCTATCGAGTGTTTTTTTTCGGGCATCCGAAAATTGATTAAAAGTGTTAAAAAAATAAAAAAGCAGCGGATCGGCTTTGATCAGGCAAAAGTCAGATCATATCTTCTTGCTTTTTGAGCGCGACACGAGCGCGAATACGAAACCGAAGAAAATGACGGACGCCAGCCCGGCGCCCGCGGCTTTTATGCCTCCCGTCACCGCGCCGATGAGCCCGCTCTCCTTCGCCCCTTCGAGCGCTCCTTTGACCAGCGTGCTCCCGAATCCCGTTATCGGCACCGTGACTCCCGCTCCCGCAAACTCTTTCATATACCCGAACGCGCCCGTGATCTCGAGAAGTGCTCCGAGCAACATAAAACACACGAGTATGCGCGCCGAAGACATTTTGGTCTTGTTTATGAGCAGCTGACCCAGCGCGCACAGCGCCCCGCCCACCGCAAACACCTTGAGATACATGAGGAAAATTTCCACGACCGCCCTCCGACTACTCTCGATTTTGCCCGATAGTATAATACTTTTGGGCTTTTTCGAGAGTACTTTCGCGTTTTTCCGCGCTTTCGGCGACGAAAGCGTGGCTGATCCCCGGGATGCTTTCCTTTTGGAGCGGCGTGTCCTTGCTGAGCAGCGCGCCCGTCGCGAGAACCAGCACTCTCCGCCACTCCCCGCTCCGAAGTTTGGGCAGCACAAAGGCGCAAAATGCCGTGTTGACGCACCCCGCGCCCGAACCTCCCTGGAAGGTCTTCTGTTCGGGAAGATAGTATTCTGCGCCGAGATCGAGGTGTTTTGCCTCGATATCCACGCCCTCGGACGACAGCACGGCGAAAAGAGCCTCCGAACCGAACCGCCCGAGATCGCCCGTGCATATCGCGTCGTAATCGCCCGGGGTGCGTCCCGTATCCTCGAAGTGTCCGATGAGCGTATCCGCGGCAGCGGGCGCCATGGCGGCGCCCATATTGCTCTCGTCGAGCATGCCGTAGTCCACCACTCTTCCGAGCGTCCCGCCGGTCACGACGGCGTCAAAGGGCGCCTCATGCCCCTGCCTGTACACTTTTACGGGCATTTTTCCTTTCTTCGCGGCGATTTTTGCGGCAAAATCACTCGGCGGCAGCGAGGATACGCGCTCCAGGAAGCCCTCGTACGCCCTCTCGTCCTCTTGCACGGACTCATCCGACAGCACCAGAGCGCCCGCGCCCGTGACCGTCCATTGTGATGTGGGAGTGCGCTGGTTGCCGAGCTCAAGCGGATAGCGGTACTGCCTCTCCGCCGAAGCAAAATGGCTGGAAGTCGAACAGCACGCTCTTTGGATCTGTCCCCGATCTATGAGCATCGCCGCAAGCAGAACGGCTTCGGTGAAAGTGGAACAGGCGTTGTAAAGCCCCAAAAACGGCGTTTTGAAGTGGCGCATGGCGAGATTTGAGGCGCTTATCTCGTTGAGGAGATCGCCCGCGAGCATGAGGTCCACGCCGTCGTCGGCGAGCCCCGCGCGCGCCAAGGCGCCCTCTATCGCCGTGCGGTGCATACGGCTCTCCGCCTTTTCGTACGACTTTTCGCCGCATCTGTCGTCGGAAAGCACGATATCGAACAAGCCGCCGAACGCGCCGGCGTCCTCTTTTGGTCCCACCATGGTGCACGACGAGGCGATATACGCCCCGCGCTCAAACATAAAACTGCTTCTCCCGACTCTCACACCGCCTCCGTGATAAGCCCTATGAGCCCCGCGATCACGCTCGCCACCACGCCGAATACGATGATCGGCCCCGCAATGACGAACATTTTGGCGCACACGCCGAAAAACACGCCTTCGCGGTTATATTCCACCGCCGGCGACACCACCGAGTTGGCAAATCCCGTTATGGGCACTATGGAGCCGCCTCCCGCGAAATGCCCGAGCTTGTCGTACACCCCGACGGCGGTCAGAAACGCGCCGAGGAAGATCAGCGTCACCGTCGTCCACGAGGCTATGTCCTCCTCGCTCATCGCGGGGAAGATCGCGGCGATGCCGTCGTGCACGCCCTGACCGAGGCAGCATATCAGCCCGCCCACCAAAAACGCAGCCGTCATGGATCGCCACATGGGCGAACGCGGCGCGTTTTTCTCGACATAACGCTTGTAGGCGTCCTTGGATATCATATCCGCCTCCGTCCGCGCTCCGTCTCGTCCGGCATCGGTTCGTCGGGATTTTCACGCCTCTTGAAGAGGATCTCTCCGCATTCGGGGTTGTCTGTCAGGGATGTTTCCACACATTAAGTGTGGCAAAACTTGCCGCTATTATTCGCCGGCGTCCATTTTCTCGCGTATCTTACAAAGTATCTTGTTTTCCAGCCTGCTGACCTGCACCTGCGATACTCCGAGCTCTCCCGCGACCTCGCTTTGGGTCTTGTCGCGGTAATAGCGGAGAAAAATTATCTTGCGCTCACGCTCGGGAAGCTGCATTATGCTTTCGCGGAGCATGAGCCCGTCTATGCCGTCTTCGGGAGTGCTGCCGCCGGCTATCCTGTCTTCGAGGGGCGCGCCGTCCTCGCCGCTGTCGTCGCTTAGAGACACCACGAAGCGCGAGGTGTCGAGCGCGAAAACGATGTCGCACCGCTCGCAGCCGAATTTCTCGGCAAGTTCGTCCACGGTGGGCTGCGCCCCGCCGCCCTTTGCGACTTCGTCGAGATACGCCGCGATCTTGGCGGAGAGAGTTTTTGCCCACCTCGAGACCTTGACCGCGCCGTCGTCGCGCAAAAACCGCTTGATCTCTCCCGCGATCATGGGCACGGCGTAAGTCGAAAAACGCACTCCGTAGGAGGCGTCGAAGCCCATGACGGCTTTCAGGAACCCCATCGCGCCGAGCTGCATGAGATCGTCGTACTCGAGCCTGCCCTTGAAACGCCTGACTATGCTCTTGACAAGGGGCAGATTCTCTTTTATGAGACGCTCTTTCGCCGCCTCGTCGCCGGACTGCGCCGAACTTATGAGCGTCCCGGTCTCCTCAACGCTCAGCATCGCCGCCTATCCTCTTTTTCATGGTCACCGTCGTCCCTTTGCCGGGCTCGGAGACGACATCCATCTCGTCCATGAAAGTCTCGATCATGGTGAATCCCATGCCGCTGCGCTCTTCGCCGGGTTTGGTCGTGAAGAAAGGCTGCCGCGCGAGTTCCACATCCTCGATGCCGCGCCCGAAATCCCTGACGCTGACGGTGAGCACGCTGTCCTCGTCGATGTCCGCCGCTATCTCGATGAGATTGCGCTCGTCCTCGCTGTCGTAGGCGTGCACCACGGCATTGGTCACCGCTTCGGACACGGCGGTCTTGATGTCGCCGATCTCGCCCACCGTCGGCGAACAGTCCACCGCGAACCCCGCTATCACATTGCGGGCAAAACTCTCGTTCTTTCCCCGTGCGGGGATATACATTTTCATGCTGTTAAGCTTAGTCATCTGCCTTCACCGCCACCGAATAGACGCCGCTTGCGAGGAACACCCTGTCCACCTGCCGCGGCACATTGACAAGCGCGAGCTCTCCGCCGCGCGCATTTAGTTTCTTGTATCTGCCGAATATCAGCCCCAGCCCCGTACTGTCCACGAACGACACTCCCGAGAGGTCGAGCACCAGCCGCGAAGGCTGTCTTTCGTCGATCAACCGGTCGAGTTTTTCGCGCAGCGTACGGGAGGCGTATTCGTCTATCTCGCCGCTCAGCATGACTCTGATCTCGGCGGGAGCTAAGCCGCTTGCTCTGTCCATTCCTGCCTCCCGTGGCATACTACCGCATACCGTCGCGCGATGGGTGTCGGGCTTTGACGGAAGTCTCCCTTCCGGGGCTCTCTTTGTCGATAATAATTGCAAAAATCCCCGCGAAAAAAGTTGACATATTCCGCCCTGTATTGTATATTGGCATAGTCGCAGCGGATTCCCGTAACCTCGGGGTGTGGCGCAGCTTGGTAGCGCACATGGTTTGGGACCATGGGGTCGGAAGTTCGAATCTTCTCACCCCGACCATCCGATACCGCGGCGAGCATCTCCGTGAATATAAGGGCCTTTAGCTCAGTTGGTCAGAGCGGTCGGCTCATAACCGATTGGTCCGCGGTTCGAGTCCGTGAAGGCCCACCAAAACTTATAAGCACGGCCCGGTAGTACAGTTGGTTAGTACGCCAGCCTGTCACGCTGGAGGTCGAGGGTTCGAGCCCCTTCCGGGTCGCCAACATATGCGGGGATAGGTGGCAGTGACTGTGTCGCTGCCACTTCCCTACAAAGCCTGCCTCGGTAGCTCAGTTGGTAGAGCAAGGGACTGAAAATCCCTGTGTCGGTGGTTCAAGTCCGCCCCGAGGCACCACCCCCCCCCCTCTCCGTCCGCTCTCCGGACGGTCCCGCGGCTAAGGTGACGCGGTACGAAACACTCTCTGCTGGTGTAGCTCAATAGGCAGAGCAGCTGATTTGTAATCAGCAGGTTGATGGTTCGACTCCGTTCACCAGCTCCAACCAAAAGTCCAAAGAGCTTTCTTTCCGAAATAGAGGCCGCCGTTCAGGCCGGCCGCCGGCGCCTTCGGCGCCTTTTCTCCA
>DVOE01000028.1 GCA_018713795.1 Candidatus Limadaptatus stercoripullorum | reverse complement strand
GCCGCGTCATTCGCCTTGCTAATACGGTTGGGTATTAGCTTCGCCGACTTCCTTGCTCAGCCAAAAATCGGCAGGCGCGGAACTGCTCGCACCTCAGAGCAAGAGATTTTCGGATGATTTTGCTCTGGCGGAACGCAGGCGATAGTATACATACCCACAAGTTTCGGCTGTGCAAAAGCGCCGAAAAGAATTGCTCCGAGGCTGGTTCGTATTATTCCTGTCCGGCATGCCCGGCGGGACGAAAAAGGCGGGGAAATCTCTCCCCGCCCGCAGGTCACTCTATCGGGATCTTCCTCTCCTTTCCGCCGCCCTCGAAGACGGTGAACTCGGTGAATCCTATGTCTTTCAGCAGCCGCGCGGTCTGCTCGTAATCCTTGCAAAGTTCCGCGTGGTGGGAGTCCGACCCGAAGGAGATCCGCCTACCGCCGTAGGAGTAGTATTTCTCAAGCAGCTCGACGGACGGGAAGAGCGTGGTGTGCGTGTTGACCTCGAGGCACTTGCCGCGGTCAATGATGCCCTTCAGGATGCGCTCGAACTTGTCGGGGAAATCCGCGAAGACGAGGCTCTTGTCTATGTAAGGCGCGTTTCTGGTCACATAGCCGATATGCGCCACGATATCGTAGTGATAGGGGGCGTCCAGGCTTTTCAGGATATTGTCGAGATACTCGCCGTACACCGTCCTCTTGCGTTTGAAGAGGAAGGCGTTGGGGAAATAGACATCCCAGCCGCCCACGAAATGCACGGAGTTGATGACCACATCGAAGGGATAGCGCGAGAGGGTGTCGAGGTATCTGTCGCAGACATTCTCGCCGTAGCCCGCCTCTATGCCCAACCTGAGATCCACCTTGCTCCCTCTCGCCTCGGCTTCGCGCTTAGCCTCCGACCACTCGGCGTAGTACGCGTCGAGGTCGATATGCCGCCAGCGCACGGGGGTGTGCCCGCCGCCGTATTTGAGCTCGAGGTCGAGATGGTCGGTGATCGCGAGATAGCAAAGCCCCTTTTCCTCCGCCTCGCGGACTATGTCGGCTATCCTGTCCCGCCCGTCCGAGGAGTTCCTCGAATGCACATGGCTGTCTGCGCGCATCATTCGAGCACCGCCTTTATCCTTCTCACGCCCGCCGAAGAGCTCTGCTCTTTTACTATGCGGAACTTGCCGAGCTCCGCGGTGTTCGCCGCGTGCGGTCCGCCGCATATCTCGCGTGAGTGACCTATCGTGTAGACCTTGACCACATCGCCGTATCTGTCGCCGAACACGCCGACGGCGCCCGAATCGCGCGCTTCGCCGACGCTCATCTCCTCGCAGACCACGGGAGTGCCCGCCGCGATCTCGTCGTTGACCGTCTTTTCCACAGCCGCGATCTCCTCCGCGGTCAGCGGGCGCGGGAAATTGAAATCGAAACGCAGCCTCTCGGGCGTGATGTTGCTGCCGCGCTGAGCGATGTTCTCGTCGCCGAGCACCTTGCGGAGCGCGTAGCCGAGCAGATGCGTCGCGCTGTGCAGCCTGGCGCTGGCTTCGCCGCCGTCGGCGAGCCCGCCCTTGAACTTCTGTTCGGCGCCCGCCTTGGACTTCTCCTGATGCTCGCGGAACGCCTTTTCGTAGCCCTCGTTATCCAGCGTGTAGCCGCGCTCGGCGGCGAGCTCCGCCGTCATCTCCACCGGGAACCCGAAGGTGTCGTAAAGCCTGAACGCAGTCTTGCCGGGGAACACCTTGCCGGGGATATGGGAGAGCACCTTGTCGAACTCCTTGAGTCCCTGCTCTATGGTGCGGGCGAACTTCTCCTTTTCGGCGTCGAGCTCCGCCGCGATACGCCCGCGCGCCTCGCCTATGTTGGGATAGACGGGAGCGTACTTGTCCGCGAACAGCTCCGCGAGCACGGTGAGCGCCGAGAAATCCACGCCCAGCACGCGGCAGTAACGCATGGCGCGGCGTATGAGCCTGCGCAGCACATAGCCCTGATCGACATTGGAGGGCGAGATCGCCTTGACATCGCCGAGCATGAAAGTCGCGGTGCGGGTGTGATCGGCGATTATGCGCATGGCAGCCGTGATCTCCTCGTCCTCGCCGTACTTCCTGCCCGAGAGCTCCTCGAGCTTTGCGATCGCGAAGTCGAAAAGGTCGGTCTCATAGACGGAAGAATAGCCGTTGATTATGCAAAGCAGCCTCTCCAGCCCCATGCCCTGGTCGACATTCTTCTTTTCGAGCGGACGGAAGTTCCCCTCCGCGTCCTTGAAATATTGCATGAACACATCGTTGCCGATCTCGAGATACTTGCCGCAGCCGCAGGAGGGGTCGCAGCTCTCCGAACAGGCGGGAGCGCCCGTGTCCACGAACATCTCGGTGTCGGGACCGCAGGGACCCGTCGTGCCCGCGGGACCCCACCAATTGTGCTTTCTGCCGAGGAAGAAAATGTTCTTGTCCTTGGCGCCCGCCCGGCGCCAGCAGTCCGCGCTCTCCTCGTCGCGGGGGCAGACCTCGTCGCCGCCGAACACGGTGACGGCGAACTTATCGGGCGAGAACCCGAGCTTGTCTATGACGAACTCGTAAGACCAGGCGATGGCGTCCTTCTTGAAATAGTCGCCGAGCGACCAGCTGCCGAGCATCTCGAAAAAGGTGCAGTGCGACGCGTCGCCCACCTCGTCGATATCGCCCGTCCTGACGCAGATCTGCACATCCGCGAGCCTGCTGCCCGCGGGATGCTTCTCGCCGAGAAGATAGGGAACGAGGGGATGCATCCCCGCCGTCGTGAACAGCACGGTGGGATCGTTCTCGGGGATGAGCGACGCCGATCCGATGACGGCGTGCGCCTTGCCCGCATAAAAATCGAGATAGAGCTTGCGCAGTTGCTCGGAAGTCATTTTTCTCATAATGCCTCGTTTATCCGCTGTTTTTCAGCACTTAAAGTTTGGTTTTTGTTCTCTTCCGCCGCGATCACACCGCCGTCGATCGGGCGTGCGCCGGCGCTTTCGAGCAGGGACGCCATCGCCCGCTCGAGGGAGTCTTCCTCTATCGACCGCGAGAACGCCAGCGTGGTCTCGCCTCCGAGCGAGAGCGCACCCGCGTTGACGCAGGAGGTGCGGGAGACATTGAGGTTGAACACCAGGCGCCTGAGCCCCGTGCCCTCCGGCATGGTCACCCTGCCGAGGTTGCTGACGATGAGCGTCTGGCGGGATTTGACGAGGGGGCGGACTATGCGCGCGGCGAGTATCTTGAGCCACAGCGGCGCGAGGGCGAGGGGAAGAGACCTCTCGGTGGACACGGTGGTGGACATGAACCGCGACATCTCCTCTTTGCTCGCGCGCTCTTTGAGCTGCTCCGCCGCCGAACGGACAAATTCGAGGTGCGTCGCCGCCTCTCCCGGGCGGAAGACCAGCCTCGCGAAGTTGACGAAGTTGCGGAGCGTGGTGGTCTCGAACATGGCGCGCAGGTTGACGGGCACCATGATGATCACCGACCGCTCGGACTCCGGTGCCAGCGAGCGCAGCGCGCACGCCGCCGTGCCCGCGAGGAACGCCGTGACCGACGCTCCCGCCTTTTTCGCGGCAGCCCTCACGCTCTCCGTGTCGTAGGCTCGGAAGGTGACGGCTCCGCCCGTCTCGCGGGGGGTGCCCTCGATGAGCATGGGACGCTCGCCGAGCAGTTTGCCGAGCTCGACATCGCCGAGCCGCACCCTGCGGTGATAGCGGTAGAAGGCGTCCTCCGACTCCTCTTCGGTGGGCTCTGCGTCGAGGTCTATGACGCCTTCGCGCCCGGAGATCTCCCTGCCCGACAGCCTCGCGTATTCGAATATTATCGCCTTGAAGAATTCGAGCGCCCCCATCCCGTCGGTAACGGCATGGAACATCTCGAGGGAGATCCTGTTCCCGCCGCAGCCCAGGCGGAAGAGATAGCCTCCGCACTCCTCCCTGCCTATGGGAAGGAGGGGACGGACGGGCAGCCCGCCCGCCTCGTAAGCGGCGTCGTTCTCCTCGAACTTATACCAGGCGTATCCCCTTTTCAGGCGCACTTTGAAGGCGGGGAAACGGAGCAGCACCCGCTGCACCGCGCGCGAGAGGGTCTCGCGGCAGACGGGGACGTCCATCTCGGCGGTGAGTCCGAAAAGGCTCTGCGACTTCGAGGTCGCTATGATGGGATAAAACTGCGAAGACACATCCAGGCGATAGGTCTTCGGCTTTTGCTTTTTCCCCATGTTTCCTCCCTTCCGCGCCGCTTTCACGCGGCGGGTAAATTCTATTATTTTTTGCGGTGGATGTCAATTAAACGCAACCCCGCCCCCGCCCACGCATATAATGCAGCACTCGGAGGGCATATGAGAAATGACGAAAACGCCGCGCGGGAGACCGCGCGGGGAGAACATTCGGTGGAACTGTCGGGGCACAAACTCTTCGCTGTGACGGGCGTGAGATCGGTGACCTCGTTCACGGACAGGCAGGTCGAGATCGAACTCGACGGCGAGCGGCTGCTGCTCACGGGACACGACCTTGCGGTCAAGGGGCTGGACCTCGAGAGCGGCAGACTGACGGCGACGGGCAATGTGCTGACGCTGAGATACTCCTCTGCGCTGCCTTCGCCTCGCTCGCTCCTCAAAAAGCTGTTCAAATGACCCCCGCCGCCGAATTCGCAGCGGCGGCGGGCGCGCTCGCGCTCGGAGCGGCGGCGGCGCTGCCCTCTCTTGCGGTCGGCAAACGCGAAGGCGCGACGGGAGCCGTGCTCGACTTCGCGGGGGTGACCGCGGCGGGCGGGCTGTTGCTCGTCCACGCGCACCTCTTCACCTCGGGAGCGCCCGCTTTGTGGGCGGCGGCGCTTTTCGCGGCGGGGCTCGCGGCGGGGCGCGCACCCGCAAAAAAGCTGCTCTCTCTCATCGCGGCGGCGCTCGGGCGGCTGAGAACGAAGTTCGGACGGCTCAGCCCGGCGGAGAGCATACTCCGTGCGCGGCGAGTTCGCGGCGTACCTCGGCATAGTCCGCGGCAAGACGGATTATGTAGCGCTGTCTCTCCTCGTAAGGCAGCCTCTCGATGAGAGCCCTGTCCGCGAGCTGAGCGATGGGATTGACAATCTCTTCGCCCGCGCCGATGAGGTCGAGCACCCGCCTGCACATCTCGCGCTGGGCGGGACTGGCTCCCCTCTTGACGGGCAGCGCGGCGCTCTCGGCGTAGCGGTTGCCCGCAAGGCGCGCCTTTGCGGTGCGCGCAAGTTCTCTGATCGCACAATCGGGATGTCTCGTATTGCCCATGGCGGCATATTAGCACATACCGCGCCCGTTCGTACCGGCGGCGACAAAACCGCCTTCCCTTCGCCTTTCTCTCCCCTCTCCCGCCCTTTTTCGCCCGCTTTCGCGGCGGGGCGCGGAGGGCTTCCCACGGGACGGGAAATTAAATGCATTAGTGATTGACTTTGACAGGTTATCAATCTATAATGTTCGTGTATAATTATCTCATAAGCGAGGTGGACTATGTACACAAGGTGTCCCAGCTGCAGGGCGGAGATATGTTTCGACCCCCCTGCCAACGCGGCAAATCTGCCCGAAGGATACAAGCATAAGATCAGGTGTCCTTCCTGCGGTGTCACCATAGGCGTGAAGATCCCTTCGGTCACGGCAGTCGCCGGGACGCAGCCCACTTTCACCCCTCAGAACCCCAACGCCGCCCGCCCCGAAGAAGCGGTGCGCGGAGAGGTCAGGACGGAGAAAGCGGACAAGTACGCCGGCACCGTCGAAAAGACGCTCAGCGGCCGCCCGAGGAGTTGCTTCTGCTTCATCATGGGGCTCCTGCTCTTCGCCTGCTCCATAGTCGGCTATCTCTTCAACGCCGAATACGGCAGCCTCGAGATCCTCGGCGGACTTGCCTACTTTGACGGCATCACCCTGCTCACCAACATCGAAGTGTTGCAGCTCGCCTTCGAGCTCTCCGTCGCGGACGGACTTGTGATGGCACTGCCCGTCATCTTCTTCCTGGCGGCGGGCGTGACCTTCCTCGGCGCGCTCATCTGCTTCATCATCGGCAGGTTCAAGATCGCGAGATTCCTCAACTTCATCTGGTCGCTCGGGATGCTCGCCCTCTCCGCCTGCATCATCTTCTCGGGCTATCTGGGCAGCGCTCCCACGAGCACTCCCATCCTCGAGTACCTCATGGAACTGTTTGCGGACGGCGCCTACCTCATCGTGGTGCCCGCGGGCATATCCCTCATCTATGTGCTCTTCTCCTTCGGCTTCATGTGCAAGCCCATGAAGAAGAGGGTCCCCGCCCCCGCACAATAAGGCTTAAAAAAACGAGACCGGACGGCAGATCGCCGTCCGGTTTTATTTTCCCGTCTTTTACTCTCCCGCCGTCGTCTCCCGCCGCGGGGAGAAGAAGGCGCGGTCACCTCACCACGCGGTCTATGGGCTTTCCCGCCTCGTTGATGCGCGCCGTGTAGTCGTAGCGCCCGCTCGGCGTCGGGGGATAGTCCGTGCTCATTATGTTCGCGCTCGACGCTATCGCCAACGCGAGATGATCGGGATCTATGTCGTGAAACTTGTCTATCCTGGTGCGCACGATGAAATTGCCTTCCGCCATGCACTCGAGGTCCTCGTCCGTCAGGTTGTTGGCGAGCAGGAACGCCACATCGTCCATGCGTTCGCGCTCGGCGGCGTCCGCTTTCTTGTCGGGCACCGAAGTGATATAGAACATCTTCTGCTTTTTCAGCGCGGGATCGATGGCGAAAAACTCCTCGTCGTCGTCTTTGCCCGTGCGGTGGAGCAGGAAGATGAACTTGCCGAGCACATCTTCTGCCTCGGGATAGCCGTTCGCCGCTCTCAGCGCCGCGAAGTCTCGGTAGCCGCCCAGCATGTCTTCGGGAGTGTAGAGCTTGTCTCCGAGCACCTTTTCGAGCAGTTCGCCGGCGTAGACATGCGCCTCGGTGTCCATGGGCTTCAGCCCCTGCCCGCCCGTGGTCTTGGGCTCGACGAGCACGATGACGGGAAGATGCCCGGGATTGTAGTCCGACCACATCTTCATCTCGGTGAGCGCGAGCTCGAGATCGAGCATGGACGAGGCGTGTTCGAACATGGCGTTGTGGAGTATCCTGATGGTGAACCCGTCTTCGGTGGGATTTTTGAAAAAGTCTATCTCGGTGCTGCGTATGCCGTTGTTGAGCTGCGTGGTCAGGTCGTCGAAGACATAGTCGTACTTGCCCGAGATCGCCCCGAACGCCGCCGAATCGTAGAACAGCCCCGTCTCGCGGCTGACGCCCTGTTTGTAGCTGTTGTGAGTGGCGAGATAGCGCAGTTCGTTGAGTTTCATGCCCTCGTCGAGCGCCGCGTCAAGATCGAAGTTACAAAAAGAACTCTCGTCGAGCACGGGCGCCTCGCCCGACTCGTAGGACGCCGCGAGCGCGGCGATGTGATCGCGCTGCCAAGCGAGCCATATCTCGTCCTCTTTTCCCGTCGAGGCGGCAGCTGCCGCGAGCACGGCGAGGTTGTAGAGCGCATAGAGCACTATGAGCGCGACCGGCACGATGATCGCGGCTGCTATGCCCCTGCGCTTTTTCCCCGGTAGCGAACGCCATTTTGCTTTTATCCCGCGGGGAGCCGCGCTCCCCTCTTCCGCGGCGAGCGTCTGCTCCGCCGCCTCCGCCACATCCGCGGACATCTCCCTTTCCGCCATAGTTCCCCCTCGCGCGCGTCGCACGCTTTTCTTTGACTATAGCAGTTCATAAGATATCCGTCAATATCGAAAAAAGCGCGGAGCGTCTCCGCCCCGCGCCTTCGCGACTTTTCCGTCACTCGTCTCTGAGACAGGTGACGGGCTCCTTTTTCGCCGCTATGCGCGACGGGATGAACCCCGCGAGCACGGCGAGCACCACGCTTATCGCGATCATCATGACCGCGTGCCACCACTCGATGACGATGAGCCCGCCGACCGAGAGGAAATGCTCGATGAGGAGATTGAGCGGCATGAACACTATGAGCGCGAACAGCACGCCCATGACGCCCGAGGCGAAGCCTATCATGGCGGACTCGGCGATGAACACATTGCCGATGTCCCTCTTCCTCGCACCGAGCGCGCGCAGCACGCCTATCTCCTTCCGCCGCTCGAGCACGGAGGTGTAGATGATGATGGCGATCATGATGGACGACACGATGAGCGAGATGGCGGCAAAGCCCACCAGCACGCCCGTCACCGTCGTCGCCATGCCGTCCACGAATTCCATGACCATGCCGAGGTTATCGGTGTACTTGATGACCTGCCCGCTGTACTCCCCGACGCTCGCGTTGTAATCGGCGATGAACCGCTCTATGCCCGCCTTGCCGTCAAAGGAAGAGGCGTAGAGATTTATGGCGACGGGGTTTTCGAGGTCGGCGACGCCCATGGAAACTATGATCTCGTTGAACTCCTCCTCGCTCTCTATCTTGTTGCCGAGGAGGTCTGTGCGGCTCTCTGCGTAAGAGGCGCGGAGCGCCTTCACCGCGGGAGAATCCTCGGCGCGGGAGGAGAGATATTCGGTGAGCTCCGAAGTGTAGCCTATCGCGCCGTTTATGGAAGTCACCTGCGTGCCCTGACGGGGACGCACGACGCCCACGACCTTCACGGTCACGCTGTTGGGCTCGCCCTCGGAGTTCACTCCTTCGACGAAATCTATCTCGCGCTGATCCGAGCGTTCGGTCACCTCGTACCAGTTCCCCTCCTCGTCCTGCTGCCAGTAGTCCGAGCCCGTGGTCAGGCGGTACTCCAGCCCGAGAAGCTCGTCCACCGAGTAAGTCCTGTCCGCGAACCCGCTGCCGCCGTTGAGCGCCTCGCCGATGTCGCTCGCGGACACCA
>DVOE01000027.1 GCA_018713795.1 Candidatus Limadaptatus stercoripullorum | reverse complement strand
CGGCGGAGGGAGCCCGGGCGCGGAGACGGGCGGGACGCGGGATGTGAAAAACGGGCGGCGGATGAGCAGGTGCGGGGATGTGCGGAGTGCGCGCGGACGCGGGGGGCGATTGGGAGCACTTTTTCGCGGGGAGTATCGCGGTGGGAGCTGGGGAGCGGTCGCGGAGCCGGCAGAGGGAACCCGGGCGCGGAGACGGGCGGGCCACGGGATGTGAAAAACGGGCGGTGGATGAGCAGGCACGGGGATATGCGGAGTGCTGCGCGGGTGCCGTGCGCTTACGGCGTGGTTTTCCGCGGGACGTACGGCCGCGGGAGCGTGTACGGGACGAGTGCGAAGGGGGAGTGGCGCGCGGGGCGCGGGAAACGAGCAAGATTTTAATATACGATTAAAATGACTCTGATTTTGATAGGGACATATTGACAAACCGTGAATTTTGGTATACTCTAGCCGAGGGGCGGATGTGAGGCGACTAGCCGATACCGTCCCTAAATTGTGCAAACGACGGTGATAACATGGAAGAAAAGAAATTCATTTCGATCTGCAAAGCACTCGGCGACAACAACAGGATGAAGATCGTCAAAATGCTCAAAAAGGGCAGTCTGTGCGCGAACGACATTTTGAAGCACCTCGACTGCTCCCAGCCCACTCTCAGCTACCACATGAAGTTGCTTGTCGAGAGCGGGATCGTGAGATCGAGAAAGCAGGGACTTTGGACATTCTACACGGTCGATCGCAGGGTCGCGGACAATTTCGCGGCGCATATCGTGAATGTGTGCACTCCTGCCGAGGAGCTGGCTAAGGACGCTGATCCCGCGAAGTGACCGGACTCTCGTCTTGAAGACCCGTGCGGCGGGGGACAGCCGCGATGAGCGCGCGGGCGACCGCGCGTTTGTTCTAAGGAGGGGGATAAATGGTTTTCGATACCGCTGTCATAGGAGGCGGCGCGGCGGGGCTGTATCTCGCCTCGAGGCTCGGAGGGTACGATGTGCTCGTGCTCGAGGAGCAGGGGCGCGTGGGCAAAAAGCTGCTCGCGACCGGCAACGGCAGATGCAACATGACCTTTGCGCGCCCCATCCGCGCGGGGGACTACAACACCCCCGCCGCCGAGCGCGTACTTGCCGAGATCCCTCCCGAGAGCGTGATCGCGCGGTTTTGCGAGCTCGGGCTGTACACGCGCACCGAAGAGGACCGAGTTTATCCCTATTCCATGACGAGCGCTAGCGTGCTCGACGCATTGCGGCGGGGAGCCGCGACGGCGGGCGCGCATATCCTGACGGCGACGCGGGTGGTCCGCGTCGTGAGGGAGAAGGACGGTTTTGTTCTCGAATGCGACGCCGGCGGCGAGAAGCGGGTCTATTCCGCGCGCACAGTCGTGCTGGCGACGGGTTCGGACGCGGGAAGCGGCAGAGACAGCCTTTCGCTTTACACCGATCTCGGGCTCACGCGGCGCAAATTCGTGCCGTCGCTGGTGCCCCTCCTCACCGACCGCGAGAGCGTGAAAGGTCTCTCGGGCATACGCGTCAGATGCGAGGCACGGCTCGGAGGAGCGGTGTCACGCGGTGAGATCCTCTTCCGTGAAAACGGGCTCAGCGGCATAGCGGCGCTGGATCTTTCGGCGGAATACGCGCGCGGCAGAGTGAGCGAAGGAGCGAAGATCGTCCTCGATCTCGTCCCGGACAGGAGCGAGGAGCAACTCGCGGCGGAGATGTCGCGGGCGAAGACCGCCGGCGAAGCGCTGGCGGGGAGATTCCACACGCGGGTGGCGGAACGCATAGCCGCACGCGCGGGCTTAGAGTCCGGCTCGCCCGCGGATCCGAGACGGCTCGCGCACACGGCGAAATATTACGAGCTGCGTTTTGAAGGCGTGAGAGGAAAGGACGCGGCGCAGGTGATGTCTGGCGGGCTTGAACTCGGCTGTTTCGACTCCGATCTGATGGCGATCGCCGTCCCCGGGGCGTACGCGGCGGGCGAAGCGCTGGACGTGGACGGCATATGCGGCGGGTTCAACCTGCAATGGGCGTGGGCGAGCGCGGAGAAGGTCGCGCGGGCGCTCACGGCGCGTTTTGACGCCGAACGGAAAGGATAGATAAGTTTGTTAACTTTTTCGGCAAACCGGTTGAAATGCCGATATTTCAATGGTATACTAATTTCATGAGCATGAAAAACGCAGCATTCTTTTTTTCGGCGTACAGAAAACTCATTCGTTCCTACACCGACTTCCAGCTCAATGCGCTGGAAGGTTATGACCTTTCTCCGAACGAAATAGTCGTGCTCAGCAGCGTGGAGACCACCCCCACCGCCAGCGATATCGCCGCCATCGCCGATGTCAGCAAAGCGCTGGTCTCGCGCAGCGTCAAACTGCTCAAAGAAAAAAAATACATCACCGCGACGGTCTCTCCCTCCGACAAGCGCGAGCAGGAGCTTGCGCTCACCGAGGAGGGCAGACGCGTCGCCGAGCTCATCGACGAAGCCAACCGAAGATTTTTCGCGACGGCGCTTGCAAATTTCGAGGAGAACGAGAAAGAAGCGCTCAGGATGCTGCTCGGGATGATGCTTCGCAATTTGGACATCGGAGGTTGAAATGAAAACTGTTCCGCGTGCGGAGATCCAAGCGGCGGCGGAGAACGCCGCAGAACGCGTTCGCGCCATGGCGGCGGCGTATCCCGCCCGCAGAGCCGCGTCCGAAGAGGAAAAGGCGGCGGCGGAAGAGCTGCGCTCCGTCCTCGAAGGCGTGGCGGACGAGGTCACGGAGACCGAACTTCCGGTCGCGCCGGCGGCACATTACGGTTGGGTGTTCTTCTCGGTGGTGTGCCTGCTGCTCGCGTATGTGACCTACTTCTTCGTGTCCTTCCTTTCCATGGTGTTCATCCTGCTCGCCGTCATCCCCGCCGTGGTGCAGGGGCTGCTCAGGCTGACGGCGTTTGACAAGGCGTATGTCTCCCGCACGACCGAATGCGTGCGCGCGGTAAAAAAATGCACGGGCGAAAAGCGGCGCAGGATAGTCGTCGCGGCGCACCTCGACGCGCCTCCCGTCATGCCTCTGAAAGCCGCTCTCGGCGGCAAAGCCGTCGCGCTCATCACCGCGCTGTCCGTGCTCGGCGGGCTCTATCTCACCGCCGCCGTCATAGCGCGTTGGGCGTATCTCGGGAGCATGGGCTCGGCGCTCGCCGCCGGCGACTGGCTCGCTGCGGGGCTTGCGGGCATAGTTTTCGTGCCGCTCTGGATAAGCCTCATGTTCACCGCTTCGGGCTCCAAAACCGCCGCGGGCGCGGCGGACGGGCTCGCGGGCTGCGCGGTCGCCGTCTCCCTTCTCGAACTGCTCGCCAAAGAGGATATCGCGAGCGAGGACGCCGAGCTGGAAGTGCTGCTCGTCGGCGCGTCCGAATGCGGTCAGCGGGGCGCGGCGGAATATTGCAAGACCCTTGCCGCGGAGGACAAGAACGCGGAAATAATAGTGCTCGGCGCGCTGCGTGAAAGGGAGGCTTTCTGCACGGTGAAGAGCGAGCTCATGGGCACCACCCGGGCGAGCGCTCGTATCGCCGAAGGGCTGCGTGTCGCGGCGGAAAAGGCGGGTATAGATCTCGCCGAGAGGGCTTGGAGAGCTGGCGCGTCCGACGCTTCGGCGTTCGCGCGGGCAGGACTCGACGCCGTCTGCCTCACCGCCTCTTCCCCTCTTCCCGAGTACACCTCCACGCCCGCGGACGGCGCGGACAAGATCAGCGCGGATGTCCTTGCGGACTGCATCTCGCTGCTGCTCGGCTATGTCGGCGCGGCGGCAACGGAAGCGGACGAGAAGGACGCCGAGTGACCGCGACAGAACGAGGATAACAACAAAACCGAGGCTTTATGCCTCGGTTTTTCATAATAAGACGCGTCTTTTGCCGCTACATCCCTCGCATGTCTCCGCCGCCCAGCGACACGGCGAGGGCGTGGCGCTTGTCGTACATCCTCGAATATATGCGCTCGTTGTAGCGGGCGAGAATCCTGTCCGGCGAGAGGTTGGTGGTGATGACGGTGACGAGTCCGCTGCGGGCGCGCTCGCTGAGCAGAAGGAGCAGGTACTCGCAGGTGACATTGCGGTAGCGCGGCTCGGTGCCGAGGTCGTCTATGACCAGCATGTCCGCGGACATGGCGTCGTCGAGCGCGGCGCGATCTTCCGGGGTGCGGGCGGTGTGCACGGTCAGCATGAGGCGGTCAAGGCTCATCGCGGACATGAAGAGGGCGGGCAGTCCCTTTCTCAGCATCTGCCGCGCCATGGCTTCGGCGATCACCGTCTTTCCGGTGCCCGTGCCGCCCGAAAATACTATTATCCTGCGGTTGACATCGGGATATTTTGCGACCAGCCCCTGCATAGCGGAGTACAGCGCGCCGAGCAGTTTGCCCTGTTCGGGATCGGGGATCTTCGCGGCGTCGAAATCTTCGAGCGCGTAGCCGTCCGCGTCCAAGCCGCATTCCTTTTGAAGGAGCGCCATATAGTCTTCGCGTATGCACTCGCAGGGGGCGCCGCCGCGTATGCCGCTGCCGCCGCAGACGGGGCAGGCGGGAGCCGGCTCGAAATCGCTCTCCGAAAATCCGTGAGCCGCGAGCGCGTCGGTGTAGGCTTTGCGCAGGCTCCGTTTTTTCTCGTCAGAGAGGGGAGTGCGGGTCAGCGCGGCTCCGTAGACCGCTTCGCGGTAGGCGGAATTAGCCCGCGCGATCTCGGGCACGGCGAGAGCGCGTGTGCGCGCCTCGTCCGCCCTCATGGCGGCGGCTGCCTTTCTATCCTCGCCCGCGGCGAGAGCTGCGCGCAATATCCTCTCTCTCATAGGTCGACATCCTTAAGCCCTTCGATGCCCGTGAGCGCGGCTTTGAACTGATCGGGCGTGTAATCGCGCTCCTCGAAATTCTTTGAAGTGTTGGGGGCGTCTCCGCCGGCAGCGGGGGCCGCCGCGCCGCGCTTTTTGGCGTCCGCGACCGTTCGCACGCCCGCCGCCTTCCAGTCGGAGAGCAGACGGTTGATGGCGGAGGAAGGGTAGGGGTTGCCGGCAGACATCTCCGCGGCGAGCAGGATGACCTCGTCGTCAAATCCCCACACCGCGCTCCAAGTCCTGTACTGCTCGCGGTCGGAGCGGGTGACCGCGCGCGTCCTGCCCGTTTTGGCGATGACGGCTTTGATGCGCTCGTCCTGTCCGACCTGCTCGGCGATGAACCCGTTGATGGCGTCCACGGTGAGCAGACCTTGCGAGAAGAAGGAGTTCACCACGCTGTTCATGCCCTCTAAAGTCCTGATACCGCTGATAAAGCAGTAATGCGCCACGGTGACGAGAGCCTCGTCCGAGAAGCCTTTCGTCGTCCACGGGACGGTGTAGACCTCGATGACATGCTCGAGCGAGCCGTAGTAGACCCCGAGGTTTTTGTTGATCCTGACCGCGAGATCGCGAAGGCGCTCGGCGTTCTTGTTGTAGTTCTCGATGTCCTCGGTGGTGAACACGGACATGCGGTAAAATTCGTCGAGGCGGGCGTCCAGGCGCTTGAAGGACTTGCCGCCCTTGAGAGACGCCGCGGCGGCGAGGACGGCGGGGAGAGTGTAGCCCCAGCTCCTCGTCCATTTTTGCAGCATCTGCTTCTCTTCGAGTTCGGCGCCCGTCTTTCTGCCGAGCGCGGCGAGCACGGCGCGCATATCCTCGCTCTGCGCCTCGTATTCGCCGAGCTTTCTTTCGACATCCGACACCGTGCGCACTCCGTCTTCCGCCCAGGCGCGCGCGACGGTGAGTATGTAGGGATAGCGGACGGAGGTGCCTTTGAGGTCTATGCAGTACTGCACGATCATCAGCATCGCCGCCTGTTCCATCTTGCCGGAGTCGAGGAAGGAGTAGTACTCGTTGTATTCGTTGGGGGTGAGCATGCGCTCGGGGAACAGCCGCTGGAGCTCGCGGTTGAAGTCCTGCCACTTTTCGGACTTATACTTCTTCGGGGGCTGCATGGCGCGCTTGAGCGAGAGATAGCACACCTCGAGCGGCTGTCTGCTCACGACGCGGCAAAGTCCCGCGTCCTCGAAGTCCGAGTAGATGGCGGCGAGTTCCTTTTCGTCCACGCCGAGGACGGAGCACATCTTTTCCAGCGAATTGTCCTTTTGCGGAGCGGAGCAAAGGTACAGCCCGTAGATATACGCCTTGAGCTGCTTGTCGTCGCAATAGGGGAGATGCTCGTTGATGAACAGATTGTCAACGAGGGTGAAACTCTCCATCAAAAAATCACTCGAGAAGCGAACGATGCTCATTGTCTCCCTTCTTCCGCCCGCGGGCGGGTAAGTAATACCATACCACACGCGCGCAAAAAAATAAACCCCGACGGGCATAAAAATTCCGCGACACAATATATTAGGCGAGCTCCCGCGTCGGAGCGGAGAGGTCAGAGCGCGTGCGCGCCGCCGTCTTCCGCGTGAGAACTCCCGCCACCCGCGTCGCTCCTCGTCTTTTGCGTCTCCGCGTCGTCCTCATCGCCGCCTGTTCGCGGCAGGCGGACATATGGGATATTCCTGACGCCGTACACGGTGACGAGCCCCGCGCGCCTGAGCGCCGTCTCGAGCGCGGAGGTGAGCGGAAGTCCTATCGCGAGCACGACTATGCATTCGGACGCGAGGATGAGCCCGACATTGAGAAGGTAGCCGGGATCCGAGCCGTCCACCACCCATATGAGCGGTACGAGGAACGCGTTCAGGATGACGGGCGGGAGCGCCGCGAGTATGCGGTGGCGGCGCAGCAGGCAGGTGAGCAGCGCGGCGAGCGCCGTCGCTACCGTGCCGAACAGCACATCGTAAGGCGTCGAGTAGATGAAATTGGTGAGAAAACACCCCACCGTCACGCCGACGACGGCTTCGGGCATGAACAGCGGCAGCAGCACCAGCGCCTCGGAAAGGCGGAACTGCACGGGGCCGAAGGATACGGGTTGGAGCAGGGTCGCGAGCGCGAAGTAGGCGGCGGCGACGAGCGCTGCGCGCGTCACAAAGAAAATGCTGCGTTTCAAGACTGACCTCGGTTTTTTTTATTGATGGGTGTTGCCGTGACCATCGCGGCTATGATATCATAAAATGCGTTGACAGGCAAACGAAAACGCACGCCTGAGGGAGGCAATATGATCGAATTCAACGACAGCGCGGCGATGAACACCGCTTTCAACACGGGAGCCTTCGTGTGCTCGGGCGGCAATATAATGGTCGCAAGCTGGGGGTTTATCGGCACGATGTGGGGCAAAAAAGTCTTTGTTGCGCCGATACGCGACAGCAGATTCACCAAAGTGAAGCTCGACGAGACCGGGGAATTCACGGTCAGCGTGCCCGCCCCCTGCGCCATGAAGGGTGCCATCGCTTTTGCGGGAAGCAAGAGCGGACGCGACTACGACAAGTGGAAGGAGACGGGGCTCGTGCCCGTGCCGGCGAAGGTGGTCGGCACTCCCGTGGTCGGCGGCTGCGCGCATTATTTCGAGTGCCGCGTGATAGGCGTCCTGCCCATGGGCGACATGGACATTTCCGCCGTCGAGAAGTGGTATCCCACGGGCGACAAGCACAACTTCTATTTCGGCGAGATAGTGGCGGAGTACGATGAAACTGTGGGCTAAGGTCCTCCGCGGCGACAAGCTGACGGCGGATATCATCTATGAGGGCGAGCACGCTCCCACCCGCGCGGGGTTCCGCGACGCCGTGCAGGCGGTGTGCTATGCCATGGATGTCGCCACGCCCGTGCTGCTCCCCGCACATTACGAGAGGTTTTCGGCGTTCAACCGCGTGAAGTTCCTGCCCTCCGATTTCATCGAAGAGGTGGATTTCACTTCCTTCGTTATCGAGCGGGTGACCGAGGACGGCAAAAAGCAGCCCGCTCCCAAGGAGGGAAGAAGCGCGCATGAGCCCGCTCCGCGCCCGAGACGGCGGGGCTGAGAAAATCGGATATCCCGGCGGCATAATTAAGCCTCCCTTGCGGAAACTATCCGCGTGAGGGAGGTTTTGTTTTATGGCTGATATCGGCATCGTCCGCCGTATGGACGAACTCGGAAGGATAGTCATCCCAAAGGAGATCAGAAGGTCGCTGCGTCTCAAAGTCGGCGACGAGATGGAGATCATCCCCTGCGGCGACGGGCTGAGAGTCAAAAAACATATGCGGTTCGACGGTATGGCGGGCACGGTGGACGGCGTGGTGCGCGCGCTCGCCGAGGCGACGGGCTGCGCGGCGGTCGCCGTCTGCGCGGACAAAGTGGTCGCCGCGGCGGGGAAAGGCGCCGAGGGGCTCGAAGGCGTGCGCGCGGCGGAGGAGTTTTCGGAGCTCGTGACATCGCGAGGCGGCGCCGTTATCGGGCGGGAGAGGGAGATAAGCGTGAACGCCGCTTTGCCCGCTTTCCGCGGTCTGGCGGCGCGTCCCGTCGTGCAGGCGGGGGACATAATAGGCGGAGTGGCGCTGCTCGGCGAAAAAGCCGCGATGCATTCGGATCTCGTGGGATTCGCCGCGTCCGCGCTCGCGCTCGGAGACGAGGTGTGAGAGCAAGAGTCGCCGGCGCGGAAAAGAGCTCGGGACGCAGGCTGGCGGGCGGAGCCGCGCTGCTTGCCGCAAGCGCGGTCATCGCAAAGATAGTCGGCGCGTGCTACCGCGTGCCGCTGACCAACATACTCGGCGCCGAAGGCATAGGATTGTATCAGCTCGTGTTCCCGGTGTTCGCGCTCATGACCACGCTCTCGTCCGCGGGCATACCGTCCGCTCTCGCGCGCACGGTCGCCGAAAAGCGCGGTGCGGGCGAAAGCCCTGCGGGCGCGCTCATGTCAGCGCTCGCGCTCATAACCTGCGCTTCGCTCGTATGCTTTCTCGTCACCGTGCTCGCCGCCCGTCCGATAGCCGCGGCGCAGGGAAATCCCGAGGCGTGGACGGGCTATGTCGCCGTCGCGCCCGCGGTGCTGTTCGTGGGGATAGTGGCGGGATTGCGCGGCTGGTTCCAAGGAGAACTGGATATGCTCCCGACCGCGCTCTCCAATGTCATGGAACAAGTCGTCAAGCTCGGCGCGGGAGTGGGATTCGCCCTCGCCCTCAAAGACCGCGGCACGGTGGCTGCGGTGGCGGGCGCGCTCGCGGGCGTGACGCTGTCCGAACTTGCCGCCGCGATCTATCTTGCCGTGCTCGCCGCCGTGCGCGCTAAGCGCGGCGGGATCGCGCCGCGCGATCTTCGTCCCGGCAAAGGCGGGATACGGATCATGGCGCGCGCCGCGGCTCCCTTTGCAGCGGCGGCTCTCATCATGCCGCTCGGCACCTTTCTCGACAGCTTCATCATCGTCAACGCCCTTCGCCTCGGCGGAGTGAGTCCCGCTCTCGCCACCGCACAGTACGGACTCTACAGCGGTCCCGTCGCGTCGCTGGTCACCGCGCCCGTGGTCGCCATCATGTCCCTTGCCGTCGCGGTCATGCCGTCGGTGTCGCTCTCGCGGGCGGGACGCGACCTCGAAGGGCTCGTCGCCAAGTGCCGGATGAGCATAAAACTCGTCTATCTCATAGGCGTGCCGGCGGCGCTGTTTTTCGTCATCTTCGGAAGGGATATCCTCGGGCTGCTTTACCCGGGACTTACGGGCGGCGAGATCGCGCTCGCGGGGCGGCTGCTTTCCGTGCAGGCGGTCTCGGTGGTGCTCGTCAGCGCGACGCAGATCTACATTTCGCTGCTTCAGGGACTTGACAGAGCAAGATCGGCGGTTAAAGCTCTGTTTTCGGCGCTTATAGTCAAAGTTGTGTTGTCTCTTACGCTGACGCGTTTCATGGGCATAACGGGCGCGTCGGTCGCGTCCGTCGTCATGAGCGCGGTGTCGCTCGCCGTGCTCGCCGTTTCCTTCCGCCGCCTCACGGACATCGGCGAACAAAAAAATATTGCCAAAGTGTTGCTCGCGGGTGTTATAATGTCAGCGGCGGGAATGCTCGTCAAGGCGTATGTTCCGGGCGGCGTCGCAGCCGTCGCCGCAGGGCTTTTGCCGGTGATCCTCGTGTACGCGCCGGCGGTCATGACGGCGGGCATTTTTTCCGAACAGGAATTGTTGTCCCTGCCCCTCGGCGTGAGGCTGGTGCATCTCAGGCGCAGGCTGAGGTTTTGGGACTGACGGAGGCATATATGGCACGCGAAAATTCTCCGAGAAGAGGCAGGAACGCGGCGGATACCGCCGCCGGGGCTGCTGAGGTCAGGACGGAGGTCAGGCTCCCGTCCGAGTCCGTGCAGTTTTACATAGCGGGCGACATCCTTGCGGGCTATGTTTTTGTGAACAAACGCGTTCCGCTCGTCGTCACGGGCGTGACTGCGGACAACTTCGAAGCGGTGCGCGCGCGTCTTTCCGATCTTTACGGCGATCACAAGACGGTCTGCACGGCGTCCTCCGAAGGCGGCGTGCGCGAGTGCGCGCTCTCGCAGCTCCCTCCCGGCGACTACGAATACCTGCGCTTCGGCGGGAAGAGACTGACCGCGCGGAGAAGGTTCGATTTTTCCGATCTCGTTGAGATCATGATGGCGTTGCGCGCCGAGGGCGGCTGCGAATGGGACCGCGCGCAGACGCATGAGTCAATACGCATAAATCTCATCGAAGAGGCTTACGAGCTCGTCGACGCGATAGACAAAGGCTCGCGCGAGATGATGCTCGAAGAAGCCGGCGATGTGCTGCTCCAAGCCGTGTTCCACACCCAGATCGCGCTGGACAACGGCGAGTTCGGCTACTCGGATATGCTGACCGCCCTCTGCCGCAAGCTGCTCGACAGGCACACCCATATCTTCGGGAGCAACCACGCCGAAAACGCCGAACAGGCGCTCGGATTCTGGACGGAAGCCAAGAAAAAGGAAAAGAAATATTCATCGGACGCGGACGCGATGAGCCGCGTGCCGCGCTGCCTGCCCGCGCTGCTGTTTGCAGAGAAGGTGCAGAAGATAGCCTCCCGCAGCGGTTACGACTGGAAGGACGCGGCGAGCGCCGCCGAAAAGGTCAAAGAGGAACTCGGCGAGCTCCTCTCCGCGGGCAAGGACGAGCGTCTCGAAGAAGCCGGCGATCTGCTGTTTGCCGCGGTCAATGCCGTCAGGCTTTCGGGAGTCGAGCCCGAGACCGCGCTCCGCGCCGCGGCGGATAAGTTCGAAAGGCGGTTCGCCGCCGCCGAAAAGCTCGCGGCAAAGGACGGCAAAAAGCTTTCGGATTGCACTGCCGCCGAACTCGACGAGATCTGGAACGCAGTCAAGAAAACAGAAAAAGACACGGATAGATGACGGGATATTGCAGACTTGAACTCAGTTCCCCCTTCTTTCTCGCCCCGCTTGCCGGCTTTACGGACGCGGGGTTTCGCGCGCTTGCGCTCGCTTCGGGCGCCGCGCTCGTCTTCACCGAGATGGTGAGCGCCAAAGGCATGATGTACGGGAGCCCCGGAACGGACGCGCTGCTTTACACGGAGGACGGCACCGCGCCGCTCACCGCCGTGCAGCTTTTCGGTTCCGATCCCGAGGCGATGTTCAAAGCGGCGTCCGATCCTCGGCTCGCGCCTTTCCCATTTATCGACATCAACATGGGCTGCCCGGTCAAAAAAGTGTTTTCGAGCGGCGACGGCAGCGCGGTCATGCGTTCGCCCTCGCTCGTCGAAGAGCTCGTCCGCGCGGCAAAAGAGGGTTCGGGAAAACCCGTCACGGTCAAGATACGCGCGGGGATAATTCCGGGGACCCCGCTTGCCGCCGGCTGCGCACGCGCCGCCGAACGCGCGGGCGCCTCCGCCGTCACCGTGCACCCCCGCTACCGCGAACAGATGTACGGAGGCGAAGCGGACCATTCGCTGACCGCTGCGGTCAAAGACGCCGTCGGCATACCCGTGACCGCGAGCGGAGACATAACGGACGCGGACAGCTATCTCGCCGTGCGAGAGCAAAGCCGTGCCGACGCGTTCATGATAGGCAGAGGCGCGCTCGGCAGACCGTGGATATTCGCGGCGCTCAAAGAGACCGAGTCGCTGCGCGCCGCAGGCGAAAGGGACGCCCGCGTCTTCCGCGAGGTCTTTGCAAAGCATTCAAACGGATTTGACGCGTTGGATGCCGTAAAACGGCATCTGAGCGTGCTCGAGAAGATACTCCCGCCGCGCGCTGCGGCAAACTCCATGAAACTTCATGTCTGCCGATATGCCGCGGGACTTCCCTGCGCCAAGAAGGTGCGCACCGAAGTCGTCTCCGCGCTTGCTCCCGGGGACATACTCGCTGTCGCCGAAAAATATTTCGGAGGGTCGGAGGGATGCTGAACATAGTTTTGGTCGAGCCCGAGATCCCGCAGAACACGGGCAACATAGTGAGAACGGCGGCGGCGACGGGATGCAAGCTGCACCTCGTCCGTCCGCTCGGCTTCGACATCTCCGACCGCGCTCTCAAACGCGCGGGGCTGGACTACTGGAGCTACGCCGACTTCACGGTGTGGAACAGTCTCGGCGAATTTCTTGCGGGCGCCGCCAAGGGGCGCGTCACGGGCTTGCCGCCCGCGGCTGCGATAGCGGAAGGTTCGCCCGCGTTTTACTTCCTCTCGACAAAAGGCTCCCGCGCCTACACCGAGGCGCGCTTTTCGGACGGCGACTATCTTGTCTTCGGGAAGGAGACGGCGGGGCTCCCGGAGGATCTGCTCGCCGCCAATTACCGAAACACGATCCGTATACCTATGCGCCCGGGGCTGCGTTCGCTCAATCTTTCCAATTCCGTCGCTGTCGTGGTTTACGAGGCTCTGAGGCAGCTCGGCTTCCCGGGACTGAGCTCGGAGGGCAGCCTCTGCGGCGGCAAATAAGGCGGATTTTTTGAGAACACGATAAGTATACTCGGCTTTTTTTACGGGGTTTCCCCGCCTTTTTACGCGCATTTGTCTGCTTTTCGGTATCTTGCGAAAGGGCGTTCCTCGTTGCAAAACGGGTGAGACCCGGTCGAGACACGATAAGTGTTTTGACTTTTGCGCATAACATTTTGCGCTCGGCGTTGCGCTCGGCGGCGGACGCGCCGCCATGTCGCACTGCGCCGTCGTCCGGCGCCGGGGCGCGCCGGCTCGTAGGCAGGGATGGGGATATATGTATTGACATATCGCCTTCGCGCATTATATTATTTGAGTAGGCTCGGCGGACAGCCGCGCCGCAAAGGGACAAGGGGAGGTAAATCATGCAACCCGATAAAGTAGCTGCCGTAATGGCAAGAGTCACGGGCGATGTCCCGAAGGAGTCGCTTCCCGCGCTTCAGAACATGCTGGCGAACGCGCCCGACGCGGCTTTCGTGTCGCTCTCGTCGGTCTCGCTCAAATCCACGCCCGTCACCATCTGCCTGGCGTTTTTCCTCGGCGGTTTCGGAGTGGACAGGTTCTACATCGGCGACATCGGTCTCGGCGTCGCCAAGCTGTTGCTCGGCTGGGCGACTTTCGGCATTTGGCCGTTTGTCGACATTTTCGTTTCTTACCGCAAGGCGAGGAAAAAGAATTTCGAGAATCTCTCGCTCATCCTGAGCGGAGCGGGCGCCTCTTACGCGCCGGCGGGTCCCGCGCCTACCGCGGGCTACGCTCCGGTTCCCGCTCCGGGTCCCGCGCCCGGTTATGCTCCCGTGCCCGAAAAGTCGGGCAGAGAGAGCGAGGTCGTCGATCTCACCGAAGAATGATCCTGTTTTCCGCTTTCCGCCGGGGAGCCGTCTTCCCGGCGGTTTCCGCGTGTGTTCCGCACGCGCGTTGCGGCTTGCCGAAAACTATTTGCGCGGTCGCGTCTTCGGGAAGGGAGGGGCGATTTTTTGTTGCTATGCGCGCGGGCGTGTGCTATAATGCCCTAGGCAAAAAAAGCGCGAACGCGCAAGATTTTCAAAGGAGACCGATATGAGCAAAATGACGATCAAGGATGTCGATGTCAAGGGCAAGAAGTGCCTTACCCGCGTCGACTTCAATGTTCCCATGGTCGACGGCGTCATCACGGACGAGAACCGTATCAAGGGCGCCCTTCCCACCATCAAGTACCTTATGGAGCATGGCGCAAAGGTCATCCTCTGCTCGCACCTGGGCAAACCGCACAACATCTTCACCCCCGGCTTCGGGCTGACCAAGAAGGAGAAGAAGGCGGTCGAGGCTCTGCCCGCCGAAGAGCAGGCGAAAGCGAAAGAGGAGTATATCGCCAAGGCGCTCAAAAACGACGCCAAGAAGTTCTCTCTGCGTCCCGTCGCCGACAGGCTCGCCGAGATATTCCCCGGCAAAGTCACTTTCGCGACCGATCTCGTCGGCGAAGACGCCCATGCCAAAGTCGAGGCGCTCCGCGACGGCGAGTGCGTGCTGCTCGAGAACACCCGTTTCGACGCGGGCGAGGAAAAGAACAGCGAGGAGCTCTGCCGCAAACTCGCGGATTTCTGCGACATCTATGTCAACGACGCGTTCGGCACCGCCCACCGCGCTCACGCCACCACCGCGGGCATAGTCCAGTACGGCTTCGCGCCCGTCGCGGTCAGCGGTTTCCTCATCGAAAAAGAGCTGAAATTCCTCGGTGAAGCGCTCGATAACCCCGCCCGTCCCTTCGTCGCCATACTCGGCGGCGCCAAGGTGTCGGACAAGATCGGCGTCATCGACAATCTCATCGGCAAGTGCGACGCGCTCATCATCGGCGGCGGCATGGCTTACACCTTCCGCAGGGCGATGGGCTACAAGGTCGGCAACAGCCTGCTCGAAGAGGACAAGATCGAGCTCGCCAAGGGGCTCATGGAAAAGGCGGAGAAGGCGGGCGTCAAGCTCATGCTCCCCACCGACAACATCATCGCCGACGCGTTCAGCAACGACGCGAACACCAAGGTCGTCAGCGGCGACATCCCCGACGGCTGGATGGGGCTCGACATCGGTCCCGACACCGTCAAGGCGTACACCGAGGCGGTCATGAACGCCAAGACCGTGGTCTGGAACGGACCCATGGGCGTGTTCGAGATGGAGAAGTTCGCGGGCGGCACCAAGGCGGTCGCGGCGGCTCTTGCGGCGTCCGACGCGGTGACCATCATCGGCGGCGGTGACAGCGCGGCGGCGGTCGCGCAGCTCGGCTATGCCGACAAGATGACCCACATCTCGACGGGCGGCGGCGCGTCTCTCGAGTTCCTCGAAGGCAAAGTGCTCCCCGGCATCGCCTGCCTGAACGACAAGAAGTAACCATGCAAAACACGGGTTTACGCGCCGATATCGGCGCGTAAACCCCAAAAAACGACATTATCCCGCCCAAAAATGCGGCGGCTAAAATTAAGGAGAAAAATCATGCGTAGACCCATAATTGCCGGCAACTGGAAAATGAACAACACCATCGCCGAGACCAAGGCGCTCATCGCGGATCTCATCCCGCTGGTCAAGGACGCGGCGTGCGATGTGGTCGTCTGCACCCCCTACACCGACCTCGCGGCGGCTGTCGAAGCCACTCGCGGCACCAACATCAAAGTGGGCGCCGAGAATGTCCACTGGGCGGAAAAAGGCGCGTTCACGGGCGAGATCAGCGCGAAGATGCTTGTCGAACTCGGCGTGGAATATGTCATCATCGGCCACAGCGAGAGGCGTCAGTACTTCGGCGAGACCGACGAGACCGTCAACATGCGCGTGAAGGCGGCGCTCGCCGCCGGGCTCAAGCCCATCATCTGCGTGGGCGAGACCCTCGCCGAGCGCGAGAGCGGCAAGACCGCCGAAGTGGTCACCCGTCAGACCCGCGCGGCGTTCAAGGACATCGACAAGGACGAGCTGGACAACATCGTCATCGCCTACGAGCCCGTGTGGGCGATAGGCACCGGTAAGACCGCGACCGCAGAGGATGCCAACGACACCATCAAGGTCATCCGCGACACCATGGCGGAGCTCTATTGCCCCAAGTGCGCCGAGTCCCGCGTGCGCATCCAGTACGGCGGCAGCATGAACCCCAAGAACGCTTCCGAGCTCATGGCGATGCCCGAGATCGACGGCGGTCTCATCGGCGGCGCGTCCCTCAAGGCGGAGGATTTCTCCAAGGTCGTCAATTTCTGAAAAGATATCGTTTCCGAGGAGAGAAGGCGGCGCGGAACGCGCCGCCTTCTTGCTTTGGCGGGAGAGGGGAGCGCGGATATCCGTCTGCCTGTCGCTCGTTCGGTTGACCGCGCGGGCGGGCTGTGCTACAATGCTTGGGGAAAAAATACAAGCCGCATAGCGGCTTTTGATCCCAAAGAGGTTTTTTATGGAGAAACAAGTCGTACTCGTTGTCATGGACGGCGTCGGCAAGTCCAAGACGGGGCTCGGGGACGCCGTCGGCAAGGCGAACACCCCCACTCTCGACAAGCTGCTCGCCGAGTGTCCGCACACCTATATCAAGGCGCACGGCACCGCGGTGGGGCTGCCCTCCGACGAGGATATGGGCAACAGCGAAGTCGGGCACAACGCGCTCGGTTGCGGGCAGGTCTACTCGCAGGGCGCGAAACTCGTCGAGGAGGCGATAGAGATCGGCGACATATTCGCATCCGCCGCCTGGCGCGCTCTTGCGGACAACTGCCTTAAAAACGCTTCGACCATGCATTTCATCGGGCTGCTGTCCGACGGCAATGTGCACAGCAACATCTCCCACCTCATCGCGCTCATCGAGGGCGCCAAGAGGGAGGGCATCAAGAGAGTGCGCGTGCACGCGCTCCTCGACGGCAGGGATGTGCCCGCCACCAGCGCGCTGGTCTATGTGGACAGGCTGGAAAAGGAATGCGCCCGCCTGAACGACGCCTCCTTCGACGCCCGCATAGCCTCCGGCGGCGGCAGGATGAAGATCACCATGGACAGGTATTTTGCCAACTGGGACATGGTGAAGCGCGGGTTCTACACCCATGTCTACGGCGAGGGCAGGGGATTCGCGAGCGCGACGGAAGCCATCGAGACCTTCCGCGCCGAGACCCCCGGCATCATCGACCAGGATCTCCCGGCGTTCGTGGTGACCGAGAACGCGGCGCCCGTGGGCGCCATGGCGGACGGGGACAGCGTGGTGCTGTTCAACTTCCGCGGCGACCGCGCGATAGAGCTCAGCATGGCGTTCGACGACAAGGATTTCTCCGCCTTCGACCGCGGCGCGATGCCCGATGTCATGTACGCGGGCATGCTGCAGTACGACGGCGACCTCAAGCTGCCTTCGCGCTTCCTCGTCGAGCCTCCCAAGATCAAGTACACCCTCTCCGAGTTCCTGACCGAGCGCGGAGTGGCGGAATACGCCGTCTCCGAGACGCAGAAGTACGGGCATGTCACCTACTTCTGGAACGGCA
The DNA here is from genome assembly GCA_018713795.1 of Candidatus Limadaptatus stercoripullorum. Lineage (GTDB taxonomy): Bacteria > Bacillota > Clostridia > Christensenellales > CAG-917 > Limadaptatus > Limadaptatus stercoripullorum. Next base: position 6,841 of record DVOE01000027.1, on the reverse strand, counting down.
ACCGCAGCGAGAAATTCAGCGAGACCCTGGAGACCTGGGAGGAGATCCCCAGCGATCGCGTGTCCTTTGACGAGCGCCCCTGGATGAAATCCGCAGAGGTCACCGACGCGGTCATCAAAGCGGTGGAGAGCGGGAAGTATCCCTTCATCCGCTGCAACTATCCCAACGGCGACATGGTGGGGCACACCGGCAACTACGACGCCACCATCATCGGCGTCGAAGCGGTCGACCTCGGGCTCGCGAGACTGCTTCCCGTCATCAAGAAGAGCGGCGCGGCGCTCATCGTCACCGCCGATCACGGCAACGCCGACGAGATGCTCGAGAAGAACAAGAAGGGCGAGATCGCGGTGCGCACCGCGCACAGCCTCAACCCCGTTCCCTTCATCGTGTACAACGCCGACGCCGAGATCGCGGAGGGCGAGTTCGGTCTGTCCGGCGTCGCGGGCTGCGTCGCCAAGCTGCTCGGCTTCGAGCCCGATCCGCATTGGGACAAGGCGATCATAAAGTGATAGAGCACGGACGGTGACGCCCGCCTTCGCCGCCCCCGGGGACGACCCGCGGGGCGGTTTTTTTGTCGCGCGCACGGCGGAGAGGGGAGCACGGAATATTTATACTTCCTTGTCCCGAGCGTCCGTGGGATGCAAAAAAGTCAAAATCGTATCGACATAAAATAGGAGTTTATGAGCAAAATCGTACAGATAAACACCATATTTGTGCGATATGCGGCGGAAGCGGCAAGGAGTGCGATTTGTTTGACAGTCTTCGCGCACGCGTGGTAAAATATAGGAGCCGTCAAAGGACGGCAAGTTTGGCTATGATGACGGAACTCGTGTCTTTGGCTATAGGCGCCATCGGCGCTCTCATAGGCTTTGCGGGACTGCTGCTCCTCGGAGGGGTGGTCTTCGCCGTCGCGTTGGCGGTGAAGAACCTTCCGCTCGGACTGCGTGCCGCCTTGTCCGCTTTTGCCACTTACTGTTTCGCCGCCAGCATTCTCGGCAACCACGCCCTCGAGTCCATGGACATCCTCATGGTCAGGACCATGTTCAATTTCTCGGGACTTGTCGGGGTGTCGGGCATATGCCTCACTTTCATCGAACTTATCTCGGCGGGCTCGCCTCGCCGCACTTTCGCGGGCCGTGCGATCATGCGCGGCGGCAGGATGAGGGTGCGGAGCGCGGGCCGCGTGCACGCGGCGAGCGGGATGTCCCCCGTCTTTTCCGAGCCGCGGCACTTGTCGCCGGTCATGCTCAGCTGAGCTTTCGTCCGATACCGACTCAACGCTTGCGCAAGTGCGCGGGCTTTTCCATATATCCACGCGTACAGGCGCGTATACGAAAATTCAGGAGAGAATCAAACATGCTTAAGATCGAACACCTCAAAAAAGTGTATCCCAAGAGTGACCGCGTGGCGGTCGACGACATTTCCATCGAACTTCGTCCCGGCGAGATCTTCGGGTTCCTCGGGCAGAACGGCGCGGGCAAGAGCACCACGATAAAGTGCCTGACCGGCATCCTGCCCTATGACGAGGGCACCATCGAAGTGTGCGGCTACGACCTCGCGAAGGAGCCCATCAAAGCCAAGATGAACATGGGCTATGTGCCCGACAACCACTCCGTCTACGAGAAGCTGACGGGCAGGGAATATGTCAACTATGTCGCCGACCTCTACCGCGTGTCCAAGAAGGACAGGACGGAGAGGCTGGAACGCTTCCTGGATCTGTTCAAACTGCGCTTCGCCGTCGACAGGCAGATCAAGTCCTATTCCCACGGCATGAAGCAGAAGATATGCATCATCGCCGCGCTCATCCACGAGCCCAAGCTGTGGGTGCTCGACGAGCCCATGATGGGTCTCGACCCGCAGTCCACCGCGGAGATAATCGCGTACATGCGCGAGCATTGCGCAAAGGGCAACACCGTCTTCTTCTCAAGCCACAACCTCGACCTTGTCAAGAGGCTGTGCCACCGCGTCGCGATAATCAACGAGGGGCACCTCATCGACTGCTTCGATCTTGCGGGGCACGAGGAGAACAAGGCGAGCCTCGAGGAGAGGTTCTTCAAGATCACCGGCACTTACGAGCGCAGGCTGTTCGAAGACTATGTCGCGCAGGAGAAGGAGGAGTTCCGTCCCGACCTCGACAAGCAGGAAGACTCCGATCCGGGCGACGCGGAGCAGATCTCCGAGGAGTGACCATATGAACTACGGCATATCCTGGACAAGCATCAAGACGCTGCTGCGTCTGGAACTGCGTTCGCGGTTCGGCTCCCGAGTGGAGACGCCCGTCAAGACGCAGATCGGGCGCGCGCTAAACATACTTTTCACCCTCATCGTCTACGCGATCCTCGTGACCGGCATCTACTATCTCGCCGAGATGTTCATCGTGCGGTCGGAGCTGCGCTTCGAGTTCTTGGTGTTCGCGACCATCTTCACCATGGGCGTCGCCACCATCGTCGCGATAGGCAATGTGGTCAAGAACCTTTACATGAGCGGCGATAACGAGCTCCTGCTCCGCTTCCCCGTGAGCGGCGCGGAGATCCTCATCGCCAAGTCCATCTACTGTTTCCTTCACAACCTCGTGATCAACGCCATGCTCACCCTGCCTTTCTACATCATCTTCGGCGTGGTGACCAAGGCGGGCGCGGGCTACTATTTCGCGAGCATAGGCGTCATGCTGCTCTCGGTGCTCCTGCCTTACTTCCTCGCGAATCTCGTGGCGATCCCGGTCATGATGGCGACCAACTTCGTGAAGAACCAGTTCCTTCTGGTGCTCATCATCCTGATCGGCGTGCTCTGCGCGGGCTTCATCCTCTACATGACCGCGCTGAAGAGCATACTCACTTACCTCAGCGAGGAGCAGCTCGGGCTGTTCTCGGGCGAGATGATAGCGCGCTACGGCGAGATCGCCTCCAAGTGCTATCCCTTCAAGTGGTACGCCATGCTGCTCGCGGGCGGTTCGGCGGGCTACGCCGGCAAGGATATCGGGCTGGCGTTCCTCTACATTTTCCTCATGACGGCTGCCGTCGGCGTGGGTGCGTATCTCGTCACCGTGAAGTTCTACTACAAGACCATCCTCCACGGCATCGAGACCGAGAAGGTGTCCTTCCACAGAAAGACGCCCAACATGCGCCGCTCCGTATTCGGCACTCTGTTGCACAGGGAGTTCTATCTCATACTCCGCTCCTTCAACTACTCCTTCCAGTATCTCGCCATGGCAGTGGCAGCGCCCGTCATGGTGTACTACTGCAACGACCTCGCGTCCACGATGGGCAAGGATACCGTTGGCGCGGCGATAGTCCCGGGGCTCACGCTCATGGTCATCATCATCTTCGTCGCCATCATCGTGTCCTTCGCCTCCACCTCGGTCTCGAGAGAGGGGAGCGCGTTCTACCACACCAAGATCATCCCGGTGAGCTACACCGCGCAGGTGTCGGTCAAGCTCTTCCTTTACGCGCTGGTCGGCACGGCGTCGGTCGTGCTCTCGTGCATAGTGGTCGGAGCGGCGTTCGGCACCGAAAAGGCGGGCAACCTGCTCACGCCTCTCGATGTCGGCTGCATATTCGCCATCTCCGAAATGACGGTGCTTTCGCTCACCTGCCTCGCCATCTGGGCGGATGTGCGCTCGCCCATATTCAATGTGGTGGGCGACGGCGAACTCGTCTCTGCAAACAAGAACATAGCGGTGTCGCTGCTGGTCGGCATACTCGTCGCTGTCATCTACGGCGCGGCGACCATGCTGCTCGGCTTCCTGCCCATCGAGATCGGCGGTTTCAGCGTCGTCGACGGGCTGGGCGATGTCTACCTCATCCTTTCCGTCATCTCTCTCGTCATCCTGGGCGCCAGCCTTGCGATGCTCTATGTCAACCTCGAGAAGAGATACGGGAAGATCGCTCCCTGACGCGGAAAAAGCCGGAGGCGCGCTATGAAGAAACTCATGCTCGGCGTGCTCATCCTCATCCCGATCATCGTCGTGCTGACGATAGGTCTGGTGGCGAACTTCGTGTCCGTCATGGCGTATATCGCCGTGGAGAGCGTTACCGTCGAAAACGACAATATAGAACTCGAACGCACGCTTTCGGAGAGCGATTGGTATTCCGCCGCCGAGCTTTGCGAGCTCATGGGCGTGAAAGTGCTCCCCGAACGCGCGACCAACAAGGATGTCGAGATCACCCTCTCGGGCATCACTCCGCTCGACCCCGAGATCACCGACGCCGACGGCGACGGGATCGACGATGTGACGGGCGAATATTATGTCAGACTGTTCGGCGCCGACAAGGAGACCGTCGTCTCCCTCATAGGCACCGCTGCGGCAGACAACGGATATCTTGCGGTCACGGAGTACTGCACCTTCGATCTGACCGTTACGGCGGAAGGTTCGGTGTCCGCGCGCTGCTCTGTGCGCGTCACAGGCGATCTCACCGCGATAAGGCTTGACGGCGCTTCCTCGGTGCGCATCGGCGAGAGGATCTCGCTCGGCGCGATCTACACCCCGATAGACGCCGAAGTGCGCGACATAGAGTGGTCGAGCTCCGCTCCCGAAGTCGCCACCGTCGACCGCAACGGCATCGTGCTCGGAGTGAGCGAGGGCAGCGCGGTCATCACCGCCTCCGCGGTCACCGCGGACGGCAGGGTAGAGGGGTCCGTCACCGTCGAAGTGGTGCGCGGCGCGACGCTGTTCGGCAGCGAAGTGCACACCCATCTTCGCGAGATAGATCTTTCCGATCTCGGATTCGGCTCCGCCGCCGAGGTCAACTTCGCGACTCTCGTAAATTGCAGCCTGGTCGGCGACACCCTCGTCATCGACGCAGACGCCGAAGAGGCTATGTTCGTCACCGCGGCGGGCGAGCCCGTGTCCTTTGTGGTCGTCGGCGAGAACGATCTCGTCATCCACGGCGCGAAAGACGGCGATGTGCTCGACCTCGGCGGCGTGTCCGTGTGGCTGACGGTGGATTGGCTGTCCGACCTCAGGACGGGTTCCGTTCCCGAGATCACCGAATGGCGCACTTCGGACGCCTCCGTAGCGGCTGTGGACGCCGGCGGCAATGTCACCGCAAAGAGCGGCGGGCAGGTGACCGTCACCGCGCTGACGAGCGGCGGCGATGTGTCCGTCGATCTCGTGGTCGCACGCAAGATAGCCGTCGTCCAGACGCAGGAGACCGAAAAGACCATGCAGGCGGGGCTTGCCCGCGAGACCGTGGTCGCGACGGGCAGATACGGCGAGGGCGGCAGCATAGTCGGCAATTCCTTCGCTGTCGAGATCCGCTATCCCGTGCCCGCCGAAGGCGAGGACGAGGGGGCGTTTTACCGCGATTTCGTCTTTGAGCTCACCGCCGAAGGCATGGACGCGGACGAGCTCGCGAAGTATGCGCGCTTCGAAGGCAACACCGTGATCTTCGACTACGACAAGGCGCACGCCGACGGCGCGTTCGCAGAGCGCACCAAGGTCACCGTCACCGTGTCCGCGCGCTATCCCAAGTACGACGACGAGTCCCTCTCCCGCTATGCCACGACCTCTTTCTTCTTCTATGTCGTGGACGGCATAGAGACCTCGAGCTACGACGAGATGAAGACCGCGCTGACCTCCGGCATAGCCGTCGCGCTCGCCGCGTCCGTGCCCGTCACGCGCGGCAACGAAGGGATAGATGTCTACGCCGACATATACGGCAACGGCTACATGGTGCACGCCGAGAAAGATCAGATGGGCAGCACCTCCGGCATGTTCGTCGTGAAGGCGGACGGCGTGACCGTCTCCAACCTCACCGTGCGCGCCAACGCCGTGCCCGAGGACGGGAAGATAGACGCCGCCACTTATCAGGCGGGGTATTGCATCAGATACTTCAAATTCAACGGCAGGATGATGCGCGACGAGAGGATAGAGTATTGCGTCCTCGAGAACGCGCGCGTCACTCTGGGATTCGCGGGCGCGGAAGCGACCGTAGAGGGTTGCATAATCCGCAACACTTCGGGCGGCGGAGTGCATATCCGGAACTCCGCGAACACTTTCAACGATGTGACTTTCCGCAACAGCGTGTTCTCCAACTGCCTCAGCCCGTCCAACTTCGAGTATAAGACCAACTACAACGGCGACGACACAGGCGCGACTCCCAATGTCGCGGAGGGCGATATCACCCGTTCCCGCCTCACCATCGAGGGTTTCCTCGATGTCTACGGCTGGTATGACATCAACGAGGGCTCCTTCGTCCCCGACGCCACTCTTAAAGACGCGCTCGCTTCCGCCGGCGGCGGTACGGTGGATGACGCGCAGGTCGACGCGGTCCAGGCGCTCCTGCGCACCGCGGCGCTCGAATCCACTTACCTCGAACAGTTCAGACGCAGCTACGAGGGCGGCGTGTATGTCCATGTCGCGTTCATGTCCACGGGATTGATGGCGCGCAGCTGGCTGGTCGAAGACGACAACTACACTTGCGAAGACGGGCGCTTCCATGTCGTCTCCTCCTCGGATATCGACAGCACCCTCCTTGACGCCATCTCCAATCTGCTCAAGAATCCGCTCTATCTCTGGAGCTACGACGACAGCGTCACCGATCTCACTCCCGCGAGCGTGCTCGTGGTCAACACCGCGCTCATCGAACGCCTGCACGGCGAACGATGACCGCCTGAAAACACCAAAAAAGGACGGGACCTGCCCGTCCTTTTTTTGTTAAGGAGCAAAGCGAGCGGGAGCATAATTTTTTAGTTCTCTAATTGGCTGATGGGGATGGGAACAAAAGTTCAAGCGGTAAAATACACTCCTTCGGAGCGTTCTTAGATCCAACGGGTGTTCATTCGGGGTGGTCTTAGACCCGCACTAAATTTTTTCGAAGACGGAATCACGCGCCGCTCAGCC
>DVOE01000026.1 GCA_018713795.1 Candidatus Limadaptatus stercoripullorum | reverse complement strand
CATGAGTTTTTCCTTTTTTTACCAGCCGTTGCGAACATATTCGCAGAAGGCGTACATATCCTTTACTTCGACGCGCGTCCCGTCGTCTAAGACGGCGTAGCCGTTGAACAGTCCGTGCACCTGATGCGTCTTCATCCCGATCCCGAACACCATCGCGCCCGTATGGTTGTCGAAGAAGGGGGTCATGGTGAGGTCGAGCCTGCCGTCACGCGAAGTGAAATGCCAAGGCTGCATCCAGCCGCTGTCGCCGGGAAAGGCGTCGACATCCACCTCGGCGATCTTGTGAGCTTTCCCGTCGTAGAAGAGACAGGTCTCGGTGGCGGCGGGGTGAGGCGAACCTATCTTCCAGGTCATCTCGAATCCGAAGAGTTTGCCGTTCTCCAGCCTCGTCGCGCCGTTGCCCCAATACCACTCGTTGCGGTGCGGCCAGACCCCTCTGCCCCAGTCGAGCACCGCGAAAGTGTCCTCCCGCGAAAATTCGAACTTCTGCTCCCCCCAGGTGACTTTGCCTTCGCAGGGCATACAGTTCTGCTTGGTGGTGAGGAAGAAGCGGGTGGGCTTGTCCTCGAAGGGGGTCACGATGGTGATATTCTCGTGATCTTCGGGATAGTACATCCTGAACTTCATCTTGAACGGCTTGCCCTTCGCCTTGCCGCCGAAGAGCAGCTTGCGGAAGGTGGCACAGGTGTCGAACTCGACATATACTCCCCGCCTGTCATACCTGAAAAAGTTGGGGCGGTCGGAGACCGAAGGGAGATGATAGCGCCTTCTCGTGCCGAGAGTTATCTGCGCAGTCTCGATGCGCTTTCCGGTGGTGAGATCGATGAGCGCCGCCGTCGCCGCCGAAGCCACGGTTATGTTGAAGAAATTCAGCTGCACCATCAGCTTGCCGTTCGAGATCTGGTAGAAGTCCCATTCTTTGAGCCTCCACCTCGGACGGGCGAATTTTCTGTCGTACTCGAAGAGATCGCGGCGCGCCCAACCCTCGACGGCGAGGGTGCCGTCCTTATCGAGGAGCGGAGTGGGCTCGGTGATCTCGATCTGGGGCGAGAGCCCCTCGGTTTTAGGATCGTACATATCTTCTCCCCGAGGGATCAGACGCCGGGCTTACGCCAGCTGTATCCCTCTTTCTGAAGCGCTTTGAGCTGCATGTTGAGCTGATCGACGAACTCGTTGTTGGAAGAGGTCTTGACCAGCATGTTGAGGAGATTTTCGGTCGCCTCGGCGTTGTCGCCCGCGGACAGCATCTTTCTCACCGCCCACGCGCCCGCGAGCTCGCTCGGAGTGAGGAGGAGCTCCTCTTTCCTGGTGCCGCTCTTGGCGAGGTCGATGGCGGGGAATATCCTCCTCTCGCTGAGTTTGCGGTCGAGGTGTATCTCCATGTTGCCGGTGCCCTTGAACTCTTCGAATATGACTTCGTCCATCCTGCTGCCGGTGTCGATGAGCGCGGTGGCGATTATGGTGAGCGAACCGCCGTGCTCTATGTTGCGCGCCGAGCCGAAGAACCTCTTGGGGCTGTGCAGCGCGCCGGGATCCACGCCGCCCGAAAGCGTCCTGCCCGTGGGCGGGATGGTGGTGTTGTAAGCGCGCGCGAGCCTGGTGAGACTGTCCATGAGGATGACGACATCCTTGCCCATCTCGACCAGCCTCTTAGCCCTGTCGAGCAGCATCTCGGCGGTCTTGGTGTGGTGTTCGGGAGTCTCGTCGAAGGTGGAATAGACCACCTCGCCCCTCACCGACCTCTGCATATCCGTGACTTCCTCGGGACGCTCGTCGACGAGCAACACGAACAGCGATATCTCGGGATAATTCTCCGCGATGGAGCCCGCGATCATTTTGAGCAGCGTGGTCTTGCCCGCTTTGGGCGGCGAGACGATTATGCCTCTCTGCCCCTTGCCGATGGGCGCGACGAGATCGATGCAGCGAATGGCGTAGTCGCGGGGACGGGAAGGGATCTCGAGACGCAGGCGCTCGTCGGGATAGATGGGCACGAGATCGTCAAAAGAGGGGCGCCCGATAATGCGGGAGGGATCCTCTCCGTTGACGGTGAGCACGGACATTGCGGCGGCGGGCTTGCCCTCCTTCAGGATCTTGCAGGACGCGGTGACGAAATCCCCGCGGCGCAGCCCGTACTGCTTGATGACCGAGGCATGGACATAGGCGTCCATCTCGTTGCACTCCCCGTTCTTGACGCGCAGGAAGCCGTAGCCTTCGCCGCTTATCTCGAGGTAGCCTTCGCGAAGTTCGGCGGGACCGTCGGTGCGTTTGTCGTCCGAAAAGGACTGACGCTGAGGACGGAAACGCTGATCGCGGCGCTGGGGCTCCGAGCGGCGGACATAGCCGCCTTCGGTCTTTCTTTCCTCGCACTCTTCTTCGGGCGCGGCGGTCTCCGCGGGAGCGGCGGGGTGAGCGCCGCCGTCTTTCGGGGGTCTGCCCCTTCTCGGGGCGACGGGGGGTGCCATCTCGCCCGCGGTTATCTTGTAGATGAGCTCGACGAGCTCCGCCTTGTTCTTCTTGGTGGGCGAAGATATGCCCACTTCTTTAGCGAGTTCGCGGATCTGGAAGATGCCGAGTTTATGCAGCTCTTCCCGAGTCTTACCTGCCATGGTAACCTCCTTAATACCTCGCCCCGCCCTCCCTAAGGAGGACGGCGCGCGAAATTGTCGAAAATTTGTTATCTTAGGTGACTCCGACCTCAGTCGGAAAATCTTTCAAGCACAAATACCTTGGTGCTCTCGCCGTCAAAATCGGCGCGATCGAACTCCACGGTGTCGGACTCGGTGTAGACGATGTCCTCGTCCTCGAACAGATCGAGGAAATCCGAGAGACGGTCGATGTCCATGTTGCAGTCCTTGGTCCTGTAATGCATGGGTATGACCACATCGGGCATGATGCGGTCGACGAATTCCTTTGCCTGCTCCGCGTCGATGGTGTAGGTCCCGCCCACGGGGATGAGCAGCACATTGACGGGAGCGATGCTGTCCACGAGCATGGCGGTGCATTCCTCGCCGATGTCGCCCATGTGACAGATGTCCACGCCGTCCATGCGGAATTTGAACACGAGATTTTCGCCGCGGCGGCTACCCTCCTCGCCGTCATGATATGTGCGCCTTGCGAGGATGTGGACGCCGCTGATGTCGTAGGCGCCCGCGTGGCTCAGGATCTCGGGGGAACCGCTCACGCGCGAGACCTTGTTGTGGTCGCGGTGGGAGTGGCTCACCGTCACGATATCCGCCGAGACTTCGGGCATCTCGTAGCCTATATAGGCGTCGTAGGGATCGGTCACGACAGTCGTCCCCGTGCTCTCCACGAGACGGAAGGACGAGTGCCCCAGCCATGTGATCTTCACTTGCTCCTCCTTATCATGCGCGGCCGCCCTCGATCGAGGAGACTAGCTGCTTTATCTTCTCGAAGGGATCGAGCAGATTGGAGACCGCCTCGTTGAGGTTGCCCGCGGCGATTATGTAGGCGAGATACTTGGACATATCCGCCTCCACGAACCATTCGCACTCCCTGAGTTCGGGGATGCGATAGGCGAGATTGGTGCTTATGACGGCGTCGAAGAGACCTTCCTCATACGCCTTGTTGAACTTGTCGACGCCCTCGGTGAACAGCGCGAAGGTGGCGGAGAGGAAGACGCGCTGAGCGCCCTTCTCCTTGATCTCGCGCGCGAGTTTGATGACGCTGTCGCCTGTTGCGATCATGTCGTCCGCCACGAAGACATTCATGCCCATGACCGGGCTGCCGATATACTCGTGGGCGATGATGGGGTTCCTGCCGTTGACCACATTGGCGTAGTCGCGGCGCTTGTAGAACATGCCGAGATCCAGCCCGAGCACGGAGGCGTAGTAGACATTCCTGCCCATCGCGCCCTCGTCGGGAGAGATGCACATCAGGCTGTTGCGGTCGAGCTTGACATCCGGGAACTTGCGGGTGAGAGCTTTCAGCACCTGATAGGTCGGGAAATAGTTGTCGAAGCCCATGAGCGGCACCGAGTTCTGCACGCGGGGATCATGGGCGTCGAAGGTGATGAGATCGGACACTCCCATGCCGTAGAGTTCGTGCAGCATCATGGCGCAGTCGAGGGATTCGCGGCTGGCTCTCCTGTGCTGCCTGCCCGCATAGAGCATGGGCATGACCACGGTGATGCGCTCGGGCTTGCCGCAGGCGGCGCAGATGATGCGCTTGAGGTCGGCAAAATGCTCGTCCGGAGTCATCGGGATCTCCTTCCCGAGGAAATTGTAGGTGACGCCGTGGTTCGCGACATCGCAGAACACGAAGAGGTCTTTGCCGCGGACGGTCTCCATGATCATGCCCTTGCCGTCGCCGTTGGTGAAACGGGGGCAGGTGGCGTCGATGATGAAGGTATCCTTGCGGAAGGTGTCTCCGACATCCTTGGATTTATACCATTCGACCAGCCTTTTGTCTACGAGTTCGGTGAGTTCGCGCGCCCCGGGAGTCGCGATAAGAGCGAGCGGGGCTTTGGGACGGTTTTCCTCAAAAGATAAACGGGAAGTCATAGTTCCTCCGTGAGTTGATTTGAGTATAACAGACGCAGGGTAAAATTACAATGATTTTTATAACTTAAAATATGCGACATTTTGCGCGACGGTTCATAGCAGGCGGGTCAGCACCGAATTCATCACCGCGAACCCGCGGCGGGTCAGCCTCACCCTCCCCCGCTCATACTCGAGGAAATCGCGGACGGAAGCGGCGTCGCGCCCCGAAAGCAGTTCGGCGGCTATCCCCCGCGAGGTGCGCAGCCCGAGCATTATCTCCTCGTCCTCGGCGTCCTTCCCCGTCACCCTTTCGCGGCTCGCGCGCGGCAGCTCGAAAAAGCTCTCCGCGTCGTTTACGCCTTTGGCGTATCCCGCAAGATCCGAGACATTGGACACCCTCGTCCCGTCCCGACGCGCGCTCTCCGCCGACGCTCCGAAAAAGGAATGCGCCGACGCTCCGAGGCCTATATATTCCTCCCTCGTCCAGTAGCCGAGGTTGTGCAAACTCTCTTCTCCCCGGCGCGCGAAATTGGACACTTCGTATCGAGAAAGCCCCTCCTCTTCGAGGGCGTCCGCCGCGGCTTCCGCAAGGTCCGCCGTCTCGTCGTCCGAGGGGAGCGTTATCCTCCCCGCCTCCGCGTCCGCGGCGAGCCTCGTGCCCTCCGCGAGCGTGAGCTGATAGACCGAAACATGCCCCGCGAGCTCTGAGACGCGCTTTGCTTCCTCGCGCACGCTCCTCACGCTGTCCGTCGGCAATCCCACAATGATGTCGCAGGACACGCGGGGGAAAAACTTCCCCGCAAGGGCGAGTTTTTCAAGCCCTTCCGCCGCCGTATGCAGTCTGCCTATCGCTTTCAGACACCCGTCGGAGAGCGTCTGGATGCCCATGCTTATCCTGTCCGCGCCATGCTCTCTCCACGCCGCGAACTTCTCCGCCGTCACGCTCTCGGGGTTGCATTCCACCGTGAACTCGCGGGGCGAAAAGCGGGGAAAAAGCCGCGCGAGCGAGCCCGCGAGCAGAGCTATCTCGTCCGTCTCGAGCAGCGAGGGCGTGCCGCCGCCTATGTAGACGGTGTCTATCCTCCTGTCTCCGAATGCCGCCGCGGCGAGACCCGCCTCGCGGATGAGCGCGGAAAGATAGGGCTTTCGCGCGGAGCTCCCCTCCGTCGTCGAAAAGAAGTCGCAATACGCGCAGCGCGCCTTGCAGAACGGGATGTGAGCGTAAAGTTCCATCAGTCGTCGTCGCCCACTTTCAGGATGCTGACGAAAGCCTCGCTCGGCACCTCGACCGAGCCCACGCGGCGCATACGCTTCTTGCCCTCTTTCTGCTTTTCGAGCAGCTTCTTTTTGCGGCTGATATCGCCGCCGTAACACTTGGCAAGAACATCCTTGCGCAACGCTTTGACCGTCTCTCTCGCGATTATCTTGCCGCCTATCGCCGCCTGTATCGGGATCTCGAAGAGCTGGCGCGGGATGACTTCTTTGAGCTTTTCGGCTATGCCGCGCCCGCGGGCGTATGCCCTGTCGCGGTGCACGATGAGGGAGAGCGCGTCGCACATGTCGCCGTTGATGAGGATATCCAGGCGGATGAGATCGCTCTTCTGATAGCCGTCCGGCTCGTAGTCGAGGGAGGCGTACCCGCGTGTGCGGGACTTCAGACTGTCAAAGAAATCGTAGATTATCTCGTTGAGCGGCAGCCGGTAAGTCAGCTGCACGCGCGAGGTGTCGATATAGGTCATGTCGAGGAACACGCCGCGCTTGTCCTGACACAGCTCCATGATCTGCCCCACATACTCGGGCGGGGTGTACACCGTCGCCTTGACCACGGGCTCCTCTATGCTCTCTATCTCCGCCGCGGGCGGGAGATTGGTGGGATTGTCCACGACGAGCTTTTCGCCGCCTGTCTTGGTGACATGATAGGACACGCCGGGAGCGGTGGTGATGAGATCGAGATCGAACTCGCGCTCCAGCCTCTCCTCGATGATCTCCATGTGCAGCAGCCCAAGAAAACCGCACCTGAACCCGAACCCCAGCGCCTTGCTGTTTTCGGCTTCGAAAGAGAGAGACGCGTCGTTGAGCTGCAATTTCAAAAGCGCCTCTTTGAGGTCGTTGTAACGCGCGCCGTCTGCGGGGTAAACGCCCGTAAACACCATCGGAGTTGCTTTTTTGTATCCTTTAAGTGGCGTTTCGGTCGGACGGTCGGCATTGGTGATGGTGTCGCCGACGGCGGTGTCCGACACATTTTTGACGCTCGCGGCGATATATCCGACCTCGCCCGCCGAGAGGCTCTCAACCGGTCTCATGCCGGGAGAATACACCCCGACTTCCACCACATCGAAGCTCTTGCCCGTGGCGAACATTTTGATCCTATCCCCCGCCTTCACCATGCCGTCCATGATGCGCACCATGGAGATGGCGCCGCGGTAGTTGTCGTAGTAGCTGTCGAAGATGAGCGCTTTGAGAGGCGCGTCGGGATCGCCCTTGGGGGGCGGGAGTTTGTCCACTATCTGCGCGAGCACCTCGTCTATCCCCGTGCCCTCCTTTGCGGAGACCTTGGGACAGCCCGAAGTGTCCAGACCTATGATGTCCTCTATCTCGCGGCACACTCCTTCGATGTCCGCCGAGGGCAGATCGACCTTGTTGATGACGGGAAGTATCTCGAGATCGTTGTCGAGGGCGAGATAGACATTTGAAAGCGTCTGCGCCTCCACGCCCTGAGTGGCGTCCACGACGAGAAGCGCGCCTTCGCACGCCGCGAGCGAACGCGAGACCTCGTAGGTGAAGTCCACATGCCCCGGGGTGTCGATGAGGTTGAAGGTGTACTCCTCTTCCCCGCGGCGGTAAAAGAGGCGGCAGGTCTGGAGTTTTATGGTTATGCCGCGCTCCTTTTCGATGTCCATGTTGTCGAGGAGCTGTTCCTGCATCTCGCGCGCGGAGACAGTCCCCGTCTTTTCGATGAGGCGGTCGGCGAGAGTGCTCTTGCCGTGGTCGATGTGCGCGATTATGCAGAAGTTGCGTATCCTGTCAAGGCTCAATGTTTTTCCTCGCATCCGCAGCCCGCGGAATTCGGGCAAAGTGTTGACTTTATTATAATCTGATTTTAGAATTATATCAACGAAAAACGCACATATGAAAGGAGTCCGGATATGGAATTCGATTGGCTTCTCACAGTGCCCGTGGCTCACCGCGGACTTCACGACGACGAGTATCCCGAAAACAGTATGCCGTCCTTCCGCGCGGCGATCGAGCACGGCTTCAACATCGAGATAGATGTCCACCTCACCCGCGACGGCGCTCTCGTGGTCTTCCACGACGACACCCTGAAGCGCGTGTGCGGCGTGGACGGCAAGGTCAGGGACTTCACTCTCGAGGAACTCAAAAAGCTCCGCCTCTGCGACACCGAGTACACCATCCCCACCTTCGACGAGTTTTTGCAGCTCGTCGCGGGCAAGACCGGCATACTCTGCGAGATAAAGGGGCTCAACCCCTACGACAACTCCATCGCCGAAGCCGTCTGCCGCAGGGTGGAACATTACGAAGGGAACATCGCCCTTCAATCCTTCAATTACGGCGCCGTGCGCTACTGCCGCCGCCACTCCGACCGCCCTTCCGGACAGCTCGTGACCTGGATGGGGCTCAAGGGGAAACAGCGCGCGCACATGATGGACTTCATGGGCAAGCTGTGGATCAACCGCATCTCCAAACCGCATTTCATCGCCTACGACATCCGTTCGGCGGCGGACAATAAGTATCTCGAAAAGGCGCGCGAGCTGCTGCCCGTCCTCGTCTGGACGGTCAACACCCCCGAGCGGCTGGACACCGCGATGCAGGTGGCGGACAACATCATCTTCGAGGACATCGCGCCCCTCGTCGAAGAGAAGTTCGCGGGGAGGCTGAAAAAGGACGCTCCCCTCTCCCCCGTCATCTGAAAAGATCAAACAAAAAAGCCCGCCTGACGCGGGCTTTTTTGTTTGCCTTTCCTGCTTACGCGTTGGCTTTCTTCCACGCCTCGACCTTCGCCTTGGTCATGGACACGAGCTTCTCCTCCTTGTAGGGAGACTCCTCGCCGCCGTTGGTGTAGAGGAAGTAGGTGCCGTCTTCCGCGACGAGCAGGGTCTCCTCATAACCCGCGGGATCGCCGAAGCACCCCGACACGACTTTCTTGACGACGCTCATTTCCATGGTGTCGTATTCTTTGCCTCTGACAGTCTTTTTCATACTGTGCCTCCTGAGATGATATCGTTTTATCGGCGTTGCCGCCGTGAGCATAGTATCACAAACCGCCGCCACAATGCAAGGATAATGAGGCACCTATATGCATTTCGACAAATAACACCGCTTTCCGCGCCCCGCCCTTTCGCGGGGAAAAGAAAAGGAGCCGGCTGTCCGCCGGCTCCCGAAAGAGCGTTTTGAGCTCAGTCCGCGTCCTTCTTGAAGGTGGCGAAGAAGCTTTTCACGGACGAACCTATCGCCTTGCCGAGAGGACGGGACAGCGGTTTGATGTCCACTATCTTCCCGGAATAGGTGACGGTGTAGACCACATAACTGTAGTACAGCGAGAGGAGCACGGTCAGCACGCCGAAGATTATGAAGTCGGCGCCAGTCCTCTCGAAGTCGACGATGTAGCCGGTGGCTGCCGCCGCGGCGAAGCCGCTGTTCTTGACCAACATACCCAGGCATATCGCGGAGAGCAGCGAGTAGCCGCCGGTGACCATGAACACCCTCTTCTCGCCCGCAACGGCGGCGTAGATGAGCCCGAGCGCCACCGAAAGGAAGAGATAGGTGTAGTCGATCTTGAGCGTGAAGGTGGCTATCATCGCCAGCGCGTACGAGCCGAGCAGCAGGAGTTCCTGCCTGTTGCGGCGCTTGAAGTACAGCGAGCAGATGTAGACCTCCAGGACAAGTATGAAGATGAAGTTGAGGATGGACGCAGCGCGGTTGAAGCCCCTCTGGTTCAGCCCCACCATGCCGTAGAAGCCGAAGGCGTTGTCCACGAAGACGGTGTTGTTCAGCATCTGGTTGGCGATCATCTCGAAGCCGTAGAAGGCGCTGTCCTTGAGGTGCGGCAGCGCCACGGGCAGCGTGAGCAGCCAGGCGAGCACGAAGGAGCCGACGAGACCGAAGACTATGATCGCGCGGTTCTTGCCGAACGCGCGCAGGTTCTCGTCGTCGCGGTAGTACATGTAGCCCATGTAAACGAGCATTATCGGCGCGAGAGCGAGAGCCCTGAGGTCGAGCACCGCGGCAAACGCGGAGATGGCGTAGACGGCGATGTAGTTCTTGGCGGTGAGGGCTATCATGGCGCCGACGAGCAGCGCGATGAGCACGCTCTCGAAGCCGCCGGACATGCCGCTCATGATGAACGCCGCGGGGATGAGCGCGTAGAGCGCGGCGGCGACGGTGGCGATCTTGTCGCCCGCGTACTTCCTTGCGTAGAAGTAGATCATGGCGACGGTCGCCATATCCGCGAGCACACCCACCATCCTGAGCAGCACCGAGAGCCCCGCGTTGTCGAGGGAGCCGCCGATGAGACCCACGAGCGCGAGGATATACATGGCGCCCGGAGACATGGTTGCGATATTGCCGTTGGAGAGAGTGCCGTTTGCGGCGTCGGCGTAGACATTGCCCACACCGTGCTCGGCAAGATAACGCGCGAGGTCGAGATCGAGCAGCGTTTCGCCGCCGAACCCACGGGTGGTGAGCAGCAGGATGAGCCTGACGAGGAAGGCGCCGATCATGATCATCGCCGCGACGAAGAAGCAGTTTTTAAGCACGGGCACGGAAGCGGCTTTGGCGCCCTTCTTGCCCTTCGCGGCATACGCGGGGACGCCGCCGACCGAAGCGGAAGTCCCGTCGAAGTTGACGAATACATCCTCCTTCGCGTACAGCTTGCGCAGAGCGACAAACGCTCCGACGAACAGCGCGGCGGTGGCGATCGAGAGCACGGTCACGAACGCGATGCCCGCGGCGTCGCTGTTGTAGCGCGCGACGGTGGCTTTCTTGAAGTCGGTGACGGTCGCGCCTTCGGGAGCGGACTCCGTCTTCATCATGGAGACATTGTCGAAGTACGCGGTGCCCGTCGAGGTCTCCCCTTCCTTGCCGAGGCAGAGGGCTATGGTGAGATAGTCGGTGTTGAGCGGACGGACATAGAAGGTGTGGGTCTCCCAGCCGTTGCTGCCGTTGTCGCCCGCCGAACGCGTGACCTCGGAGAAGATGTAGTCCACATTCTCGAGGAAGGTCACATACGCGCCCTTATAGGTGTCGTTGCTGCCCGCGGTGACGGTGCCCGAGACCTTGATGTCCACGCTGATGACATATATCTCCCTGCGCTCGACGCGCACTTCCTGATACAGCCAGGCGTAGCCCGCCTTGGAGTTGGAAAGAGAGAGATATTGGGTGCCGACGGATTCGGGATCGTTGCTCGCGGCGTTCACACGCTGATAGTCGGAAGTGTCGTCGTTCCACTCGTCGCCGACCGACCAACCCGTGAACACGAAGCCGTCGTCGGTGTCCGAAGTGTCCTCGAAATCGCCGTTCTGAAGCAGCTCGGTGTCGTAGTCGATCGAAGACGCGTCACACGCCGAAAGCGCAAATAGTGCCAGCACTATCACCGACACTATCGCACAAAGAAAAACGAGTTTCTTTTTCATTTTGCCTCTTTGACCGTTTTTTATTTGGTCTCTTTGAGCTTGGCAGCCTTACCGGTGCGCTCGCGCAGATAGTAGAGCTTCGCCCTTCTGACTTTGCCGTGACGGACCACTTCGATGTGATCGATGCGGGGGGAATGCAGCGGGAAAGTCCTCTCCACGCCCACGCCGAAAGTCACGCGGCGAACGGTGACGGTCTCGCGGATGCCGCCGTTCTTCTTGGCGATGACGACGCCCTCGTAGGACTGAAGACGCTCTCTGTTGCCTTCGACGACTTTGACGAAGACTCTGACCTGGTCGCCGATGGCGATCTCGGGCAGATCGGTTTTCATGCCGTCGCGTTCGATGGTGTCGATGATGTTCATATGACTGACCTCCTTGTTTGCGAAATGTTCTTGAACGGCCTCTCCGCCAGCGGAACAATTCGAGTCACGCGTGATATACTATCACAAATTTTCTGTCTTAACAAGCGATTTACGCCCGTATTTACCATTAAAAAGCGCGGGCGGCGCTGTTTTTCCCGCCTCACGCCTCGAAAGCGCCCTCGATGACGCGGACGCTGCCCGCGCACACCTCGATGACATCGAAGCGGACATTGCACCCCGAGTACGCCCGCCGCATGAGCAGCGAAGTCGCCGCTCTGACATAACGCCGCTGCTGTTCGCGGCTCACCCACATGGAGGGATGAGCGTTCGCCTGCTCTGCCGTCTTGACTTCGCAAAGCACCAGCGTGTTGCCGCCTAGTGCGAGGATATCCACCTCAACGCCCGCGAACTTTTTGTTGCGCGCTATGATCCTGAGCCCCTTCGCCTCCAGATATTCGGCGGCGAGCTGCTCGCCTATGTACCCCTTTGCCCTGCCGTGCATCAGACGAACTTCCTTATGAATGTCCTGCGGTGGATGGGCGTCGCGCCGAGGGTGCGGAGGGCGGCTATGTGCTCCGCCGTGCCGTAGCCCGCGTTGCGCTCGAAACCGTAGCCCGGATACCTCTCCCCCATCTCCCGCATGAAAGCGTCCCTCTCGGTCTTGGCGAGTATGGACGCCGCGGCTATCGAATAGCTGAGCGCGTCACCGTGCACGACGGGAACGACGCGGTAAGGCACATCTATCCTGAGCGCGTCGACCAGCACCGCGTCGGGGACGGCGCCGAGAGACATGACCGCGTCCCTCATGCACGCCTTTGTCGCCTCGAGGATATTCATCTCGTCCACTTTCAGGTTGTCGTAGGACACCACCGAATATGCGATCGCCTTCTCCCTGATGAGCGGCGCGAGCTTCTCGCGGCGGAGGGCTGAGAGCTTCTTGGAATCGTTGACGCCCTGCACGAGATCGTTAAGATCCATAATGACGGCGGCGCAGGTCACGGGACCCGCGAGAGGTCCCCTGCCCACCTCGTCCACGCCACAGATGAGCGTGCACCCTTCGGCGCGGAGCCGGTTTTCGTATTCGAGAAGTTCTTCTGCTCTTATCATCGTTAAAAGGTGTTTATGTTCTCGTTTTAAGCCTTAAAAGCCCGCTTTCGGGTTTTTCGAGCATGATCTTCCCGAGCCTGCC
>DVOE01000025.1 GCA_018713795.1 Candidatus Limadaptatus stercoripullorum | reverse complement strand
GCCTTGATGGGCACGCCGGCATCCATGAGCGCGAGGGTGCTGCCGCAGACCGACGCCTGAGAGGTGGAGCCGTTGGAGCTCAGGATCTCGCTGACGGTGCGGATGGCGTAGGGGAACTCTTCCTCACCGGGGAGGACGGGTTCGAGCGCGCGCTCTGCGAGTGCGCCGTGACCGATCTCACGCCTGCCGGGGCTGCGGAGAGGCTTCGCCTCGCCGGTGGAGTAGCCGGGCATGTTGTACTGGTGCATATACCTCTTGTAGTACTCGTCGTCGAGACCTTCGAGCTTCTGCACTTCGGAGATGGTGCCGAGGGTGGCGACGGTCATCGCCTGGGTCTGACCCCTGGTGAACACCGCGGAACCGTGAGCGCGCGGGAGCAGACCGACTTCGCACCAAATGGGACGGATATCGGTGAGCCCTCTGCCGTCGGGACGCACGCCGCCGTCGAGTATCTTGGCGCGGACCTTCTCTTTCTTGAGGTAATAGAGGCTGTCGAGGATGAACTTGGTCTTCTTCGCGACATCCTCGAAGTCGCCCGCGAAGTGCGCGAGGACATCCTCGTTGAGCGCGTCTTCGCGCTTGTCGCGCTCGGTGCGGTCAAAGCTCTCGAGCACATAGTCCATCTTCTTGTCGGCGTAGGCGCGCACGGCGGCGTCGATATCCTCGGGAATGGTCTCGAGGGCGATCTCCGCCTTGGGCTTGCCGACTTCGGCGACGATGCCTTCGATGAAGGCGACGATCTTCTTGATCTCCTCGTGACCGAAGAGGATGGCGCCGAGCATCTCCTGCTCGCTGACCTCATTTGCGCCGGCTTCGACCATCATGATGGCGTCCTTGGTGCCGGCAAGGCTGAGGTGCAGACGCGACTTGGCGCGCTGGGCGCTGTCGGGGTTGATGACATACTCGCCGTCGACAAGTCCGACCACGACCGAGCCCGTGGGACCGGCAAAGGGGATGTCGGAAATGGACAGCGCGATGGACGAGCCCAACATACCGAAAACTTCGGGCGGGATGTTGGTGTCGACGGACAGCACGGTCGCGACGACGGCAACATCGTTGTACATCCCCTTCGGGAAGAGGGGACGGATGGGTCTGTCGATGAGACGGGCGGTCAGGATCGCCTTGTCGGACGCCCTGCCCTCTCTCTTCTTGAAACCGCCGGGTATCTTGCCGACGGCGTACATCTTCTCTTCGTAGTCGACGCTGAGCGGGAAGTAATCCATGCCCTCGCGAGGCTCTTTCGCCATGGTGGCGTTGACCATCACGACGGTGTCGCCGCAGCGCACGAGGCAGCTGCCGTTCGCCTGACCGCAGTAGGCGCCGGTCTCGACGGTGACTTCTCTGCCGCCGATTGTGGTTTTGAACAATTTTCTTTCCATTTTAACTCCTTCTGGACATTCCGTCATGTCCGTTTATTAAAAAATCGGGTGCAGAAAATGCACCCGACATTTTTATTTCCTGAGTCCGAGAGAAGCGACGATGGCGCGGTAGCGTTCGATGTCCGTCTTCTTCAGATAGTCGAGAAGGCTCCTTCTCTGCCCGACCATCATGAGCAGCCCGCGGCGGGAATGGTGATCCTTCTTGTGCACCTTGAGGTGCTCGGTGAGCTCCTGGATCCTGCCGGTGAGCAGCGCGATCTGCACTTCGGGGGAACCGGTGTCGCCTTCCTTGCGACCGTACTTCGCTATGATCTCTTGCTTTTGAACTTTATCCATTGTTTAACCTCCTTCGCTGGATAAGTGATCCGCTCTGAGCCAAGTCCGACCGCGGAGTACTGGACGGACCTCGCAAAGAGTACCTTGCACATATTATCACACCAAAAAAATAAAGTAAACCGTTTTGCACCGCCCGCGGCGGGGAATTTACTCTTTTTTCGCGGACGCATCGCCGCTTTCCCCGAAAAAGGCGCGGCGGCGGGACATGACTTCGTCGAAATGGCGGACATATTCGAGCGGCTCTTTGAAGTTAGCCGAGCGTTCGATGAGCCCGAGCGAAGGAGTGACGCGCTTTGAAATGGCGCCCGCGCCCGCCGCGTAGACGGTGGTGTTCTCCTCCATTATGTCCACATTGTAAACGCAGGCTTTGCCGGGAAGCGCGTAGCCGACATTCTCGAGATTGCCGCTCGTGTACTTCTGCCTGTACATATAGTAAGGCTCATAGCCCTCGCCCGTCACGGCGGAATAGGCGTAGTCCACCATCTCTTCGGCGAGCTTGCTGCCGCCGTCGCGGTAGCCGCTGAGTTTGAGCTCGGAACCGCGCTTGAGATAGAGCGTATGCACGGTGAGATTGGCGGGGCGCAGGGTGAGAGCGGTATCCACCGAATGCCTGAAGTCCTCGAAGGTCTCGCTGGGCAGCATGGCGATGAGGTCCATGTTGACATCGAACAGCTTGCGGGCGCGCTTGTAAGCTTTGAGCACCTGCTCCGCCGTATGCCGCCTGCCTATGCGTTCGAGGGTGGCGTCGTTGAAAGATTGAGGATTGACGGACAGCCTGGTCACGCCGTGAGCGGCGAGAAGAGCGAGCACGGACGGCGTCAGCGTCTCGGGTCTGCCGCCCTCGACGGTGAACTCCCCCGCCTCGGTCTCGCACTCCGAAAGCACGGCGTCGAGAAGCTTCGGCGGCAGGACGGTGGGCGTGCCGCCGCCTATATACACCGCGCGCACTTTCTTGCCGCGACTTGCGATCTCCCCTTTCAAAAAGCGTATCTCCTCGGTCAGCTTCTCGACATAGGGCGCGACGAGCGCCTTCTGCCTGTCTATCGCGACGGACACGAAGGAGCAATATGCGCAGCGCGTGGGACAAAACGGGATGTTGACAAAAAGATCGACCTCTCTTTCGGGATCGGAGTTCAAAAGAGGCTGCTGGGCGCGGACGGTGCGTTCGATGAGATCGACTTTGGCGGGCGCGACCGAAAAGTCCTTTTCAAAGGTCTCGCGCGCGTTCCCCGCGAGTTCGCGGAAAAGTTTGGTCGGACGGATGCCGGTGAGGCAGCCGTAAGGCAGCTCCACGCCCGTCAAAAAGACGAGCACGCCGTAGATCGCGATCTTGATCAGCCGCTTCGCCTGCCGCTTTTTGTCCGTCTCGTCCGTGTAGGAAAAGGGGAACCGCGCCGTCTTGTGGAAGCCGGGGAGCTTGTCGGACAGCAGATCCACCCTGAGTTCGCCCTCGCCGAACGAGAAATCCACGGCGAGCGAAAACTCCTCGTCCGTGCGCTGCGAAAACGCCCGCGCGAGCTCGGCAAGGTCGCCCGCGTACTTCTCGTCGGTGCAGGTGAACTTTATCATTCGGCGTCGGTCAGGATGGGATTGTGCCTGCGCTCGAAATCGAGCGTGGTGGGCGCGCCGTGCCCCGGGTAGACCTTGTAGTCGCCGGGCAGCGCGAACAGCTTGTTGAGGATGGAATTTTTGAGCGCGGCATAGCTCCCCGTCGGGAAATCCGTGCGCCCGTAGGACAGCTCGAAGAGGGTGTCGCCCGAGAAGATGACATCCCCCGCGACATAGCACACGCCGCCCGCGGTGTGCCCCGGGGTGTGGATGACCCGAACTTTGACGTCCGCGACATCCAGCGTCTCGCCGCCCGAAACGGTGACATCGGGGACAAACCCGTCCACGGTCTTGTGCGCGTAAAACGCGAGATTCTTAAAAGAGGAAACGAGCGGCACATCATCCTTGTGCAGCACTATGAGCGCCCCGCCGCGCTGCAGCTCGGCTGCCGCGCCGATATGGTCGTAGTGCGCGTGAGTGAGCAACACCGTCTCTATCTTCGCACCGCGCTCGGCAGCGGCGGCGGTCAGTTTATCCGCGTCCGCGCCGGGGTCGACGACGAACGCCCGCCCTTCCGATATGACGAGATAAGTCCCCGTCTCAAGCTCGGTCGTGCGAAAAGTCAATATATCCATAAAACGCCTCTTTCGTGGTTTTATCGTTTGTTTTCGGAGGATAAACTCCGTTATCTGCGCACATCGAGCACCCCGGGGATGCTCTTGATCTTGCGCAGAAGATCCTCGAGTTCGTCCAGCCCGCTTATCATGACGCCTATTGTCATGTCCGCGATATGCTCCTTTCTGTCCACCTTGACATTGGCGGCGGTGATGGGCATCTTGGCGGCGGCAATGTATGCCGTGACGGACGCGAGGATGCCGCCCGAGTTCTCCGCCGTGATGTAGATGGTGACATTAAAACTGCTGTCCTCGCCGGTGTCCCAGACGGCGTCGATGAGCCGTTCGGGCTCCATGCTCTTGACATTCGGGCAGTCCGCCCGGTGCACGGACACTCCCCTGCCGCGGGAGACATAGCCGACTATCTCGTCGCCGGGGACGGGGGTGCAGCAATGCGCCATCCTGACGGCGAAGTTGGCGTTGCCGTTGATGAGCACGCCGCTCTTGGACCGCGGGCGCGCCGCCTCGTGTCCCACGCCGTCCGAGGTCACCTCGAGGTGCTCGTCGGGGTTCTGTTTTCTGAACGCGTCGACGAGACGGGTGAGCACCTGATTGGTGCCGAGCCCGCCGAATCCGACATTGGCATAGAGGTCCTCTTCGCTCGCCACCGACATTCGCTGGAGAATGCTGTCAAAAGACGAGACCTGCATTAGCGCGGAGAGGTTGTAGCCCCTGCGCTTGGCTTCGCGCTCGAGCATCTCTTTGCCGCGGCGGACATTCTCGTCGCGCTGCTCGCGCTTAAAATATTGTCGTATGCGTGCGCGCGCGCCTGCAGTGCGGACGAATTTCAGCCAGTCGAGGCTGGGACCCTTGCCGCTTTGGGTAAGTATCTCCACGATGTCGCCCGTCTGCAACTTGGTGGACAGGGTGACTATCTTGCGGTTGATCTTTGCGCCGACGCACTTGTTGCCGAGCTCGGAGTGGATCTTGTAGGCGAGATCGACGGGGGTGGAGCCCACGGGTAGGTCGTAGACATCGCCCTTCGGAGTGAACACGAACACCTCGTCGTCGAAGACATTGATCTTGATGGCGTCCATGAACTCCTTTGCGCCGCCGACATCCTTTTCGGCGTCCATGACTTCCCTGAGCCATCTGACCTTGTTGTCGAGGTCGGTGTCCACGCCGGTGGTGCCTTCCTTATATTTCCAATGCGCGGCGATGCCGTACTCGGCGATGCGGTGCATCTCGCGGGTGCGGATCTGGATCTCGAAAGTCTCGCCGTCGGCGACCACGGTGGTGTGCAGCGACTGGTAGCTGTTCGCCTTGGGCATGGCGATATAGTCCTTGAATCTGCCCGGGATGGGCTTCCAGACGGTGTGCACCTCGCCGAGCATGGTGTAGCAATCCTTGACGGTGTCCACGATGATCCTGACCGCGAGCAGGTCGTAGATCTGGTCGACATCAATGTGCAGCTGGTGCATCTTCTTGTAGATGGAATAGATATGCTTGGGTCTGCCGTTGACCTCGCCTTCCACGCCGAGTTCGCGCATCTTCTCGCGGATCTGCTCCATCATCCCGTCGATGAGCTGCTGACGCTCGCCGCGCTTTTTGCTTATGCACTCGGTGATATACTTGTACTCGTCGGGATAGAGGTACATCATCGCGAGGTCTTCGAGCTCGCATTTGAAGAAGGATATCCCAAGCCTCCCCGCGAGAGGCGCGTAGATATCGAGGGTCTCGCGCGCGACGCTCTGCTGCTTGTCGGGGGGACGGTAGCCGAGCGAGCGCATGTTGTGAAGGCGGTCGGCAAGTTTGATTATGATGACCCTGAGATCCTGGGCGACAGCCATGAAGAACTTGCGGAAATTCTCCGCCTGGGCTTCTTCGCGGTTGGTAAATTTGAGCTTGTCGAGCTTGGTGACGCCCTCGACCAGCCTCAGGATCTCTTCGCCGAATTCGGCGCTGAGCTGCTCGGGAGTGACGGCGGTGTCCTCGAGGACATCGTGGAGGAACGCCGCAATGAGCGTCGAACTGTCAAATCCGTAGTCCGCAAGGATCTCCACCACCGCGCAGGGATGGATGAAGTAGTCCTCCCCGGAGCTCCGCTTCTGCCCCTCGTGCGCCGCCGCGGCGAACTCGTACGCGTGCTTGAGTTCCGCGTACCTGTCGGGGTAATTTTTTCGGAGTTTGACGAGCAGAGCGTCCATCAGCGCCTCACATTCGAGTACACGACCGAACGCGAAAGGTCGGTCTTGGTGCCCGATACGCTAATCATACCGCGGTCGGAGACGGAAATCAATCCCAATTCGGAGAGAACGAGCGCCGAGACGCCGGCGGTATAAACCGAAACGCCCGCCCGCGCGGCTATGTCCGCGGTCAGCGCCTCGGGGGACACATAGCGCGCGCCCGTGCGCGCGGCAGCCGCGTACGCGGAATATATGTGCCTGAGTTCGTCGTCGGACACCTTCTCCGCCTGCGGTGGCTCCGCGCCGAAGGAGACGCAGCGCCCCGCGCTTTCCGCAATATGCTTGAGATAACCCTCGGTCAGCGCGCGTCCCGCGATGACAACATCCGAAAAATAGCCGAAATCGAAATCCGCCGAGGGCGCGACGATCACCTGATCGACGGGGGCTGCCCTGCGGGTGACCGAAAGGAAGACGGGAAGCCGCCGCGCCTCGGGCAGCCTCTCGCAGAGACGGTCGTACTCCGAGCGGTCAAAGACGACTATCGCCGTCCCGAACGGGCGCGAAAGCAGCCGTCTCACCTCCTCCGCGCTCACTTCCTCGGGGGTGAATTTTCCCGCGAACTTCAGCTGTCCGAGCGACAGCATGAGAGCGTCTTTGTCATCCATGCCCGCGCTCGTCAGCGACGCTTCTTTGAGCACGCCCTGGGCGTACAGCCTGTTGCGGAAGACGGCGGTCTCCATGCCGAAATCGGCGGATATCCCGCTTTTTCCCGCCGCGAGCAGCCACTCGTAGCGCGAAAAGCCCATGAGTTCGAGGTCGCCCGAGGCGTACTTGACATGCGGACCGAACCCCACCCTCTTGAAGCGCATCTCGTCCGAGCTCAGCCCGAACACGGGACGAGGGTTTCCGTAGCCCGTGGGCTCGAGAAGTTCGAGCTCTCGGGCGAAGGCGAGGAAGTCGGTGTCCGGCGTGAGCGACATATCGCGGCGCGGGTGCGGCATGAAGGTGTCCACGGCGAAGTTTTCCGCGATGTAAGCGGTTATGTCGCGGACAAACTCCTCATACTCCTCCGCCTTCACGGTCAGTCCCGCCGCCTGCGCGTGTCCGCCGAAACTCGTGAATCTGTCCGAGAACTCCGAGAGCACGCGGAAGATGTTGACGCCCTCCACCGACCGCGCCGAGCCCTTGTACTCGGAGCCTTCGCCGGTGAGCAGCACGGCGGGACAGAGGAAGTCCTCCGTGAGCCGCGCGGCGGCGATGCCGAGCACGCCCGCCTCCCAATGCGGCGAGTGCAGGACTATGATATGCGTATCCGAAAAGTCGGTGCCGCGGAGCATGGCTTTAGCCTCGGAGACCACCTGCTCGCACACCTCCTGGCGGCGGGCATTATCGCGCTCGAGCTCCTCGGTCAGCGTTTTCAAAAGAAAGTAGTCCTCTTCGAGGAAGAGGTCGGCGACTTTGCTCGCCGATCCCAGTCTCCCCGCGGCATTGATGCGCGGAGCGACGCGGAACATGATATCCTGCGAAGTGAGCTTGTCCCCCGCGAGCATTTTCAAGCCCTTTCGCGGAGAGGCGTTGTGCGCGGCTATGCCGTGAGCGGCGATGATGCGGTTGTCTCCCCTGAGGGGCACCACATCCGCCACCGTCGCGAGCGCGCATATATCGAGATAGCGCCTGTACTCCTCGCCGAACAGCGCGCGGACGAGTTGCAACGCGACCCCCGCTCCGCAATAGTCCGAAAAGCATTTCCTGTCCGTCTTGGGGTCGACGACTATGCAATCCGGGATGCTGTCCTGCGGCTCGTGATGGTCGGTGACGATGACATCTATGCCCTCGCTCTTCAGATATTCCACCTCGGGGGCCGCCGTTATGCCGCAGTCCACGGTGACCACGAGATCGGGACGGCGCTCCGCCACGATGCTCCTCAACGCGCCCATGGACATGCCGTAGCCGTCGGTGAGTCTGTTGGGGATGAAGTAGCTCACATCCGCCCTGCCGCGCAGCGCGAGCATGAGCAAGCAGACCGCGCATATGCCGTCGCAGTCGTAGTCGCCGAAAACGAGTATCTTCTCGCCCGCGTTCACGGCGCGGCGCAGTCTCGCCGCAGCCTCGGTCATTCCCGGGATATCCCCCGGGGGAGTGAGCGCGGACAGCGACGGACGGAGGAACGCGGGGATCTCCTCCTCGCCTATCCCTCTCGCCGTGAGCAGCGTGAACAACCGCTCGGATATCCCGAGTTTCGCCGCTCTCTCCGCTATGTCTCCGCTCCTGCCGGGCATGACCGTCTCCTTAACACAAAACGCCTCCGTTGCGGAGGCGTCCTGTTTCACTTCTTTTTCTTGAAGGTCGTATTCTTCTTGGAATACTTGTAGATTTTCTTCCCTTTCGGCGCCCCGTCCTTCTTGCCGCCGCCCCCCGGGGGCATCGCGGAGCCGTCCTTCGTCTTTTCGTCAGCCTCGCCGCGGTAGACGGTGGGATCGTCCTCGTCGTCGGGTTTGACATCGTACGCTGCCGCGCCCATCCTCTTTTCGCGCAGCTTATCGTCGGTGCGTGCGAACGCCGTCCACATGGGCACAGCCATGAATATGGAGGAGTACGCGCCCGCGATGAGCCCGAGGATGATGGGGATGCAGAACTCGCGTATTGACGCGCTGCCCAGCGCCGCAAGGAAGATGACGGTGATCATGGTGGTCAGCGTGGTGAACAGGCTGCGCCTCATGGTCTCGCGCACGGCAAGGTCGCCGATGGCGTCATAATCGATGTTGCGCATACCCTTGAGCGGACGCATATGCTCACGGCAGCGGTCGAAGATGATGATGGTGTTGTTGATCGAGTAGGCGATTATGGTGATCATCGCCGCCACGAACGAGGTGTTGATCTGCACGCGGCAGATGACGGTCAGCGCGAACATGACGATGACATCGTGCAGCAGCGCGAGCACCGCCGCGAAACCGCTGACCAGCGTGAAGCGGATGACGATGTAGATGAGGATGAGCACCGTCGAGACAGCGAGCGCTATGCCCGCCTTCTCAAGGAGATCCTGCGCCGCGGTCGCGCCTATGGACTCGCGGGTGATGAAGTTGAGCTCGGAGTTGGCGTGATCGGGATAGAGCGCGTCGACGGCGTCCACGATCGCCTCGTTGAGCGCCTGGATGCTGTCGTTGTCCGAGGACACATTCTGATAGCGGAAAGTGACCGTCGCGTCGGGATCGTACGCCACGCCGTCGTCATAGGAGCGCTGGATGTAAGTCACCGTGACTCCCATGCCGTTTTCGTCGCGGACTTTCTCGATGGCGTCGGTGATCTTGTCGATCTCCGCCTGGATGTCGCTGTTCTCGTCGGTGACCACGCCTATCCTCACGGTGAGCATGGTGCCGCCTTCGAAGTCAATG
This sequence comes from Candidatus Limadaptatus stercoripullorum, assembly GCA_018713795.1. GTDB lineage: Bacteria > Bacillota > Clostridia > Christensenellales > CAG-917 > Limadaptatus > Limadaptatus stercoripullorum. The sequence goes on along the minus strand of DVOE01000025.1, from coordinate 12,779 downwards.
CCTATGCCGACCGCGGCGGAGTAGTTGCCCGTCTGAGCGCCTATGCCGACGACGACCAGCACCGCGATAAGCACGATGATCGCGGGGATCACGAAGGTGATCTTCTTGAGACGAGTGACGCTGAAATTGTTCAGCTTGTCGATGAAACGGGAGGTGTCTGCCTTCATATTATTTCGCGCCCTCCCCTGCGGTCTTGGTCTTTTTCTGCGTCGCCGCGCCCTTCTTCAGCACGAAATCGGGCACGGGCTTCTCCTCGCCGCGCTTCAAGCCGTAGAACTTCTCACTCGACGCGTTGAAGGAGAGGAAGCAGCTGAGCACCAGCCTGGTGACGAGCAGGCAGGTGAACATGGAGAGGATGATACCGATGAACAGCGTCACGGCAAAGCCGACCAGCGTCGCCGAACCCAGCACCCACAGCACGACCGCGCCGATGATGGTGGTGACATTGCCGTCGACGATAGCCGCCGTGGAACGCTTGAAGCCCGTCTTGACGGAAGTGCCGATGGGCTTGGAGCTGCCGCGATACTCGTCGCGGATACGCTCGAAGATGACTATGTTGCCGTCCACCGCCATGCCGATCGAGAGCAGAATGCCCGCGATGCCGGACAAGGTGAGCTGCACCCACGGGAGCACGGAGCAGAACCACAGAAGCAGCACGATGTAGATGCAAAGCGCGATGTCCGCCGCAAGTCCCATGCCGCGGTAAGTCACCGCCATGAACACGAAGATGAGACCCACGCCGATGGCTCCCGCGATGAGCGCCCATTTGATGGCGTCCTCGCCGAGAGTGGGAGAGACGGTCTTGACCTCGGTCGCGCTGAGCTCGACGCCGAACGCGCCCGACTGCAGCCTGGTCGCGAACTCGCGGGCTTCGTCGTAGGAGTAGCCGCCGTCGCGGGTGATGACCGCGCTGCCGTTGGTGATGACCGATTGGATGTTGACCTGAGTGTAAAGGCTGCCGTCTATGAAAATGTAGATGGTGCTGCCGTTGTACTCTTCGGTGATGTCGGCGAAGACCTTGGTGCCCTCCTCGTTGAAGACCAGCCCCACCGCGTACTGCCCGTTCTGGGTGGTGACGAAAGCGGAGTCGAGGTGCTCGCTGCCGCTGAGCAGCGTCTCGGCGGAGGCGTCGTTCTCGCCCTTGAACTCCAGACGCGCCGGGCGTCCGATGAGTTCGAACACGGCGTCGGGATCGTCGACATCCGGGACTTCCACGCGGATGGTGTAGCCGCCCGAGCTCTGGGTGGGAGTGACGGTGGCTTCGGTGTAGCCGCGGGACAGCAGCAGATCCTGGAGCGCGGTCACGGTGCCCTCCACCCTGCTGTCAAGGTCGCCCTTGCCGTCATCGTGGACTTCGAACACGGCGGAGACGCCGCCCGAAAGATCGAGGCCCAGTTTGATGGTCGTCGCGTATCCGTGGTAATCGTAGACGGTGTTCCCGATGGGGAAAGACACCACCGCGAAAACCGTCATCAGGATGATGAACACGGACAACACGGTCAAAATCACGATAGATTTTTTGATGCTCACAGGTTACTCTCCGTGGCGCGTCCGCGACGCGGGGCGCCTTGCACGCTTGCGCGCGCGATAATAGCTTTGTCCATTATACTTATTCTTGATTTTATAGTCAACATTATAAGCCGACAAAAATGACTATTTATCCCGAGATCCGCCCTCTCGCGGCGGCGTTCCCGTCCGAAAAGCCCGCCCCGAAGGCATTTTGCGGCGCGCCGGCGCATAGCATTTTACATGGAACTTCGTGAAAACGGCAAACGCGACGCCCTCGACATCCTCTTCGCGGCACTCGCCGCAACGCTTGCGACGCTGCTCCTCGTGCTCGTCTTCGCCCTCATCGTGAGGTGGACGGCGCCCGGCGACTCCGCTCTTCTTGCGGGCAACTGCGCCATACGCGTCATAGCCGTGGCGGCGGGCGTGCTCATCGCGTTCAGACGCCCGGCGGGCGGCGCGGCGAAAGGGCTCATCGCAGGAGTGCTCTACTATCTCGTCACCCTGCTTGTGCTGTCGGCGGCGGACGGGTTCAAGAACGCCTATTTCAGCGCGGTCGATCTCATATGTTCGGCGGCGGGAGGCGCGGTCGCGGGAGTGCTCGCCGTCAACCTCAAAGGCAGGCGCAGGCGCGGCTGAACTCCGCTCATCCTTTCAAACTTCTTTGAAAATGCAAAAAGGCATCGGCAGTCGCCGATGCCTTTTTTCGCTTGATGTCTTACTTGTCGCTGTCGTCGGAAGCGGAGATGTCCTCGACGGGGATGTCTTCCGCGGGAGCGGCGTCCGCCTTGTCATCGGGCTCTTCCGCGGGCTCTTCGGCTGCGGGAGTCTCTTCGACCGCGGGAGCGGGGGCGGCGACATTCTCGAGCACGAGACCGACCGCGTTCCTGTCGATGACGATGAAGGTGGGGGTGTCGTCGGTGCCGACATTGATGACCAAGGTGTTGTCGGATCTGATCTCGGCGATCTTACCCACCATCCTGCCTATGGTCATGATCTTGGTGCCGACGCGCAGACTGTCCATCATTTCCTGCTGCTGCTTCTGCCTCTTCTTCTGAGGGATGACGGTGAGGACTATCATCAGCACGAGCACGACGGCTATGATGATGAACATTCCGTACTGGCTGAACCAGTTGCCTTCTGCGGACAAAATTGATGCAAACATTGATGTCTCCTTTTTGAGCGGGCGATCGCGCCGTCGCTATACTGTCTTAATTATACAATAAACTGCGATTAAATCAACAGTTTTTTCGCCTTGTCGGGATTTTCAGCTCGGAAAAGGCGGTAAAAGCGGCTTTTCACCCCCGTTCCCGCGCCTCTTCCGCGCGCTCAGCCCTTGTAACCCGCCATGAATTCGCGGCGGAAATCGCCGAATCTGTCCTCGTTGATGGCGGCGCGCACTTCCGCCGTCAGTCTCGCGAGGAAACGCAGGTTGTGGATGCTGAGCAGTCTGCCGCCGTTGATCTCGTCCGCCTTAAGAAGGTGACGGATGTACGCGCGGGTGTAGTTGCGGCAGGCGTAGCAGTCGCATTCGGGGTCGACGGGCGTGAAATCCTCGGCGTAGGGGCGGTTGCGGATGGTGAGGAACCCCTCCTTCACCATCGCCGTGCCGTTCCTTGCTATGCGGGTGGGCAGCACGCAGTCGAACATATCCACTCCTCTCGCCACGCCTTCCACGATGTAATCCGCCGTCCCGACGCCCATCAGGTAGCGCGGCATATCCCACGGCAGCACAGGCGCGAGCGCGTCCAGCATCGCGTACATGGTCTCGGCGGGTTCGCCCACCGACAGCCCGCCTATGGCTATGCCGCAGGTGGCGTAAGGTATGGAACGCAGCGCGCTCTCGCGCCTGAGATCGGCGTACATGTTGCCCTGCACGATGGGAAAGAGCGTCTGATGGGATTTGAGTTTTTGCGACGCGCACCTGTCCAGCCAGAGCAGCGTGCGTTCCATCGCCTCTCTCGCGCGTTCGTGGGAGATGTCGGGCGCGGTGAGTTCGTCGAACGCCATGACGATGTCCGAGCCGAGCGCGCGCTGGACTTCCATGGACTTCTCGGGCGAAAGGAAATGCCGCGAGCCGTCGATGAAACTGTTGAACTCCATGCCCTCGTCGGTGACCTTCCTGAGCGAGGAGAGCGAGAAAACCTGGAACCCGCCGCTGTCCGTGAGTATGGCGCCGTCCCAGTTCATGAACTTATGAAGTCCGCCCGCCTTCTCGACGAGCTCGTGACCGGGACGCAGGTAGAGGTGATAGGTGTTGGAGAGCACTATCTTCGCGCCCGTCTCCTTGACCGTCTCGGGATCCAGCCCCTTGACCGTCGCCTTGGTGCCCACGGGCATGAAACACGGCGTGTCGATGACCCCGTGCTCGGTGTACAGCCTGCCCGTACGGGCGCCCGACTGCTTGCAGGTATGCACTACTTCAAAGCGCATTTTTCCTCCCTCGCGCCCGTCTTTCCCGCCGGGACAAAGAAACAGCTATCCCCGAAGGAAAAGAACCGATAGCGCTCTTTAACCGCCAAATTGTACAGTTCAAGTGTCTTTTCGCGTCCGATAAGCGCGGAGACCAACATTATGAGAGTGGACTCCGGCAGATGGAAATTGGTGATCAGCGCGTCCACGCACCCGAACTTGTAAGGCGGGTAGATGAATATGCTCGTCTCCCCCGTCTGCGCTCTCACGCTGCCGTCCTCCGCCGCCGTGGATTCCAGCACGCGGACTGCGGTCGTGCCTACGGCGATCACCCGTCTGCCCTCCCTCTTCGCCGCGTTGATCTTGTCCGCGGCGGCGGGGGTGAGCTCGAAATATTCCGAGTGCATCTCGTGCTCCGCCACATTCTCCGCTTTGACGGGACGGAAGGTGCCGAGCCCTATATGCAGCAGCACTTCGACGAACTCCGCGCCCTTCTCCCGCACCCTGTCCATGAGTTCGGGTTTGAAATGCAGCCCCGCGGTGGGCGCTGCGGCGGAGCCGTCCGTCTTGCTGTAAACGGTGTTATACCTCGTCTTGTCCGCGAGTTTCTCGTGGATGTAAGGGGGCAGGGGCATGTTGCCCACGCGGTCGAGAATGTCCTCGAAGACGCCGTCGAAAGCGAACTTCACGGTGCGCACGCCGTAGTCGCCGACCTCCTCCACTTCCGCGGTGAGTTCGTCCGACACTTTGAGCACGCTCCCCTTCTTCGCCTTGCGCGCGGGGCGCATGATGCACTCCCATCTCGTGTAATCCTTGCGGCGGAGCAGGAGTATCTCAAAGACTGTCTCCCTCCCGTCCATATGCGCGAAGATGCGCGCCGGGATGACCTTGGTGTTGTTGATGACGAGCAGATCCCCCGCCCTCAAAAAATCGGGGAGATCGCGAAAATGCGCGTGGGTCACCTCGTCCCGCCCGCCGTCGTAGACGAGGAGCCTGCTCGAATCGCGGGGCTCGGCGGGAGTCTGCGCGATGAGTTCTTCGGGCAGGTCGTACCAAAAATCGCTCGTTTTAAGCCCGTCCATCCCGCGCCTCACTCCTCGGGAGCGTCGAAGAGGCTGGTCTGCACCGACCCCGGACGCACGGGCAGCGGACGGCCGAGATGCTTGTAGGCGTGCTCGGTGCACACCCTGCCCCGTGGCGTCCTGCCCAAAAATCCCATCTTGATGAGGAAAGGTTCGACGACATCTTCGATGGTGGTCGCCTCCTCGCCGGTGGCGGCGGAGAGCGTGTCCAGCCCGACGGGACCGCCGCCGAACTTGTCTATGATCGCCTCGAGCACCGTCCTGTCCACGACATCCAGCCCCAGCTCGTCCACATCCATGCGCTTGAGCGCCGTGCGGGTGACGGCGAGGTTTATGCGGTCGAGCTCCTCCACCTGCGCGAAATCGCGCACACGGCGGAGCAGTCTGTTGGCGACCCTGGGGGTGCCGCGGCTGCGTCGCGCGATCTCACGGGCGGCGTCGCGTTCTATGTCCGTGCCGAGTATGCGCGCCGAACGCTCGACTATCTCGGCAAGTTCGTCCGCGTCGTACATCTCGAGGCGCATGACCATGCCGAACCTGTCGCGGAGCGGACCCGAAAGCATACCCGCACGCGTCGTCGCGCCCACCAGCGTGAACCGCTTGAGCGGCAGGCGGAGATTGTAAGCCATCGCTCCCTTACCCGCCACGACATCGAGGGTGAAATCTTCCATGGCGGGATAGAGGATCTCCTCCACATTGCGGTTGAGCCTGTGGATCTCGTCGATGAAGAGTATGTCGCCCTTTTCGAGGTTGGAAAGCAGCGCGGCAAGATCCGCCGCCCGCTCTATCGCGGGACCCGAAGTCACCTTTATCTGCGCGCCGAGCTCGTTTGCGATTATGTGCGCGAGCGTGGTCTTCCCGAGCCCCGGAGGTCCGTAAAGCAACACATGATCCAGCGCTTCGCCGCGCGCCTTTGCGGCGGAGATGTACACTCCGAGATTCTTCTTTATCTTGCTTTGTCCGACATACTCGCTCATTGTCCGCGGGCGCAGAGTATTCTCCGCCTCGTCCTCTTCGAGCGTCAGACTGCTCACGATCCTGTCGTCATCCATATCTCACCCGACGGGGCGCCGCCCCGGCTGTTCCTCCTCCCTATGCGAGCGTCCTGAGAGCCGCCGAGACCAGGTTCTCCACCCCTCTCACGCTCTTGGACGCCGCCTGCACGGCGCGCACGGCTTCGGTGTTGGACACCCCGAGGGACACCAGCGCGAACACCGCGTCCGAGATATCCTTGTCCGCCGTCTGCGCGAACGCTCCGCCTTCGTTGCCGAGCTCGGACGCTGCCTGCTCGCGCAGATTGAGCACGATGAGCTCCGCCGTCTTTTTGCCCAGCCCCTTTATCTTGGTCAGCGTCTTGACATCGCCGGTCGCGATCGCCGCCGTCAGCGTGCCGAGATCGTAGCCCCCCAGCACCTGCATGGCGAGCTTGGGTCCCACGCCGCTGATATCGATGAGCCGCATGAACAGCGTCTTCTCCTCATACCGCGAAAAGCCGTAAAGCGCGAAGGTGTCCTCGCGCACATAAAGATAGGTGTAGAGCTTCATTTCGCCGTCCGTTCCGACCGCAGCCGCGTCGGACAGCGTGTTGCCGCTGACCCCTATCTCGTAGCCTATCCCGTTGTTTTCGAGCACGACCGCGCCCTCGCGCGCCTCGACCAACCTGCCCTTGATGTAACTGTACATATCCGTCCTCGTACGCTCCCCGGGAAGCGTCACTTGATCCTGAATTGGGTGCGCAGACGACTGGCGTGTCCGTGACAAAGCGCGACCGCGAGCGCGTCCGCGGCGTCGTCGGGACGGGGCAGCGACTTGAGTTTCAAGAGCGCCTGCACCATCATCTGCATCTGCTTCTTCTGCGCCCCGCCGTAGCCGGTGAGCGCCATCTTGATCTGATTGGGAGTGTACTCGAAGATATTGTCTCCCACCCGCCTTCTCGCGGTGAGCAGCACCACTCCCCTCGCCTCGGCGACCATGATGCCGTTGGTGATGTTCTTGGTGAAAAAGAGTTCCTCGACGGCGACCTCGTCGGGCGTGAACCTGTCAAACAGCGCCGCGACTCCCTCCTCGAGCTTTTCCAGCCTCTCGGGGAGCGGAGTGCCCTTGGGGGTGGTCACCACACCGTAATCCACGGCGGAAAACCTGCCGCCTTCCGCGAGCAGGACGCCGTAGCCCAAAGTGGCGATCCCGGGGTCGATGCCGAGTATTATCATGCCTTCTCCTTCATCACGCTGCGCCCGCTCGCCGTGGAAAAGAGGGTGAGCCCATTCCCCGTCGGACGCATATCCGCCGTTTTCGCCTCGCGGCTCCGAGCGGCGCGGAACCCGCCTTCGAGCGTCAGGATCGCGCCCGCGTCCGTCCTTTCGGCGAACACGACGGGACGCATATAACTCTCCTCTCCGGACAGCGCGGGCAGCTTCTCGCCGCCGCCATCGGGATACCATCCCGCATACACTTCCCGGGGCGCTCCCTCCGCGATACGGTCTCGGAGCGAAGATATGTCGAGCACAAGTCCGTCCGCGAAATCGAGTTTAAGCACGCCGTTTTCATCGGATAAAGTGCACTTTGCGCGATTATAGTGCGGAGCGAGACACTCCGCCGCCCTTATGTCGCGGGGTGAGGACAGGAGTTCTTCGGGCGTTCCCTCGCCCGTCACTCTGCCCGCTCCGAGCACGACCACGCGGTCCGCGATCGACAGCGCTTCCCGGCGGTCGGAGGTGGAGTAGATCACCGTCTTCCCCTCTTTTGCCTTCGCCGCAAGAAGGGGCGCGAGATGCGCCCACACCCTCTCCGCGCTCTCGCGGGAAAGTCCTCGACAGGGCTCGTCCGCAAGCAGGAGCTCGGCGTCTCTCACGAACAGTCTCGCGAGCGACATCCTCCTTCTCTCCTCGGGCGAAAGCGCGCCCGCCCTGAACGGCAGACACGCCGTTATGTCCATGATCTCAGCCGCCCTTTCGGCGGCTTCGCGCGCCTCGGTCTTGTCCGCGCCCCTGATGAGCAGCGGGTAAGAAATGTTGTAGAGCGCCGAGCGCAGCGGGAACACCGCGCCGTCGTCGAAGACCATTACGACGCCGTCCCGTCTCCCGCGGACGGGGGTGCCGCCGAGCAGAACTTTGCCCTCAAACTCCACGGCTCCCGCGATCATTTTGAGGAAAGTGGTCTTGCCGCTCGCCTCGGGTCCGGTCACGGCGAGGACGCTGCCCGAGGGCAGGGTCATATCCACCGCCCCGAAGGGCCGCGCTCCGTAGGGATGGACTGCCGACGCGCCGATGAGCTCGAGCATATCACAGGATATCCAGCGGCTTGCCGTAACCCTCACCGAAGTTGTCGAGGAAGTAGGCGAGCTCGGGATATTCCCCGCGCATACCGTCGAGCTGTTTTTTGAGTCTGTTGAACGCGGTGTCGAACTCGCGGTTGCCGGACAGGCGCTCGTCTATGCACTTGATATAAGCGGAGAGCTTGTCGGCGACCTTCATGAGCTTGTATTCCGCGCTGTTCTCGTCGGGCTGGAAGTACTCGGCGTACACCTCGCCCATCTCGGGCGGCAGCGATTCGAGCAGCTTGCGGTTGATGACCCGCTCGATGTCGGAGTAAGCGTCCTTGATGTCCTTGCCGTAGTACTTGACGGGCGTGGGCATATCGCCGCTCACCACCTCGGCGGTGTCGTGGTAGAGGGCGAGCGCGGCGATCTTCTCGGTGTTGACCGAGCCTCCGAAATAGGTGTTCCGGATTATGCCGAGCGCTTGCCCCACTATCGCCACATGAGCGGCGTGCTGCATGAGGTCTTCCTTGGTCGTCGAGCGCATGAGGCTCCACCTTTCGATGAGCTTCATGCGGTTGAGCAGCGCGTAGAATGTGTACATGATCTTTCCGCCGTCAGATGATATATTTTGCTTCGGGCGCGGGCGCCGCTTCGAGCTCGGCGCGTTTTGCCTCGTAGCCCTTTCTCTCGAAGAGCGCGTAAGTGGCGTTCTTACCCTCCTCGACTCCGGGCTGATTGAAGGTGTCGATGTTGAGCATCTCGCCGCAGTAGGCGGTCTCGAGCTGGAAGAACATGAGCAGCTGCCCCACCGTTTCCGCATTCACTTCGGGGAGGATGAGGGTGTTGTTCATATGCCCTGACTTGGTGAGCGCGTACTCGGTGGCGCGGCGTTCGGTGTTGATGAGCTCGCCCATGGTGTGACCCGAAAGGAAGGAGACATCGGGGAACTCCTCCGCCCCGCCCGCGATCACGACATCGCCGCGGAACTTCTCCACGCCGATGATGGTGATGACCTTGTCGAAGGGACCTTCGGTGTAGAGCTGCACCTGGGAATGCTGATCGGTGACGCCGAGCGCCTTGACGGGGGTCTGACCGACATTGACGGTCTTGCCGTCGAGGTCGACCGCCTTGCCGAGGCTCTCGCCCCAAAGCTGGCAGTACCAGTCCGCCATGAATTTCAGCGAATCGGCGTAAGGCATCATGACCGAGATGTTCTTGCCGTTCTGCATGGCGAGGAATTGCAGAGCCGCCGCCATGAGCGCGGGGTTTTTGAACATATCCTCGCTCGAGCACGCCTTGTCCATCTCAGCCGCGCCTCGGAGCAGACCTTCGATGTCTATGCCGAGCATGGCGGCGGGCAGCAGACCCACCGGGCACAGCTCGGAGAAGCGTCCGCCCACTCCGTCGGGTATGTAGAAGGTCTTGAACCCCTCTTTTTTCGCGATCTTGATGAGATTGCCCTTGGTCTCGGAGGTGGTGGCGACGATATGCTCCTTCCACTCGTCACCGAGAGCCTTTTTCAGGATATCGGCGATGATGAGATATTGGCTCATGGTCTCCGAGGTCGCGCCGCTCTTGGTCACCACATTGAACAGCGTGGTCTTGGGGTCGACGACATCGAGGAGCGCGAGCATCCTCTCGGGATCGACATTGTCCTCGACATAAAAGCGCGGACCGCCCCTCTTCTCGGCGGGGAGGTCGTTGTAGCGGAAATGGCAGAGCGCGGTGAACACCGCGATGGGACCGAGAGCGCTGCCGCCTATACCGAGGACGACGAAACTCTCGAACTTCTTCCTCGCCTCTTCGGCGGTCGCCTTGATGTCGCGGACGACTTCCGCCTGGTTATAGGGAAGCTCCGCCCATGCGGTCATGCCCGTGCCGCGCTTCTTCCCGAAGGAACGGAACGCCTCCGCCGCGTCCGCCGCGAACCCGACGAGCGCGGAATCCGCAAACCCTTTGTCGCCGAGCGTCCTGCTCATCATGTTGTTGAAATCGAACTTTATCAGCATTTTTTGCCTCCGATGATATTTTTGATGTATTCGACGCTGCCCGCGACTTCGTCCATGCTCGCGTAGTCGCCCGCGTACTGTTCGATGATGAGCGGCCCGGCGTAGCCCGCCGCCGTCAGCCGCGAAACCAGGTCGTCAAAGGGGAAGCACCCCTTCCCGACCAAAGCTATCCTGTCCTCCGAGTCGCAGTCGGAGATATGCACATTTTTAAGGCGCGTGCCCATGGCGGCGATGTAGTCCCGCCAATCGCGCCCGCTCTGCCTCGCCTGTTTGATGTCGAGCACAGCGCCGACGCTCGGGCAGAACGCCTTGGCGTCCGCGAAGAACTCGGGGAAAGAGAACGCCGCCCAATGCACATTCTCAAGGCAGAGCGTTATACCGTGATCGAGAGCCCTGCGCCCAAGCTCTTCCAGCCTGCGCCCGAACGCTTCGGGGTCGATGTGGGCGGTGCGCTTGAGCCTCGTCCTGCCGTGGAAGGTGTAGCACTTCGCGCCCAGCTTCTCGCCGACGGCGAGCACCTTCTCGAACACCGTCTCCGCGTCCGAACGGGTGCGGGGAGCGGAATTGAACAGCTCGGGCTCGAATTGTGTGTTGAGCGCGTGAACGGAATAGACCTCCACGCCCGCCTCCTCGCGGCGCTCCGCGAGAAGGTCGGCAAAGGAGGGCTCGTACTCATACCATGTGGTGAGAAAAACTTCCGCGCATTCCCCGCCGAGACGGCGAATGACCGAGAACGAGTCCTCGGTCAATACGCGTGTGAAGAATGTTGCGGTGGAGATCCCGACTTTCATCAGATGTCTTCGTCCTCGTCGTATTCGTTTTCGGAGCCGCGCTTTGCCTTGCCCCAGATGTCCTTCTGCTTGCGGATCTGACCGAGCAGCCGCGGGATGACGAGGTCGATGTTGTCGAAGGGCGAATCCGACGACGCCTCGGCGCGGTAAGTCTGCGTGCGATAGACGACGGTCATGTCCGTGGTGTAGGTGCCGCCTTCGAGGGTGACGACGAAGCTCGCGACCGCCTTGTCGTCATCGTGGAAGTACTTGTCCAGCTTGGAGCACTTTTTCTCGGTGATGGCCTTCAGAGAATCGCTGACATTGTAGTCCTTGCCGAAGATTTCGATTTTCATATTGAACCTCCGAATTTTGGTAAGTTCATTATACCAAACCCCTCGGGCAAGTTCAAGAGCGATTCCGCTTTACTTTGATACACTTTATCACACACGCGCGCATAAGGCAACTTGTCGGGCGCCCCTAAGCGATTTTCTCCTCGCCGGCCGCCCCCGCAGCGAGGCGCTCTTCCCCTTGGCAAAGACGATCTCCGCCGTGTCCTCTCCGCCCCGAAAAAAAAACTCCCGCGCCGCGCACCAAAAGAAAAAAGCGGAGATCGCTCTCCGCTTCTGCATCGGCTTTGTTTACCCTGCCCGACGCGGCGGCGCTGCTCTTTCTCGCGGACCTCTACGGCGTGTCCGTCGACTATATCCTGGGGCGCACGGAAGACGATCAGCTCTTCGACGACGCGCGTATGCCCAAGACCGAAGTGCAGGAGCTCTTCGACAAGCTCGGCACGGCGGACAAGGGAAGGGCGATGGGGTATATGCAGTCCCTCATCGACACCGAGCGCGACAGAAACCAGAACGGAGGCTGAGGGCAAATTCGCCGGTTAAAATGTCAAAACCGCCTGTTGAAGGCGGTTTTTTTGTTTGTTTGCGCTGATGCGCAGAAACAACGCCGAGGGCGTCTAACCGACGGCGAGGACTATGCGCCCGCCCCCGTCGTCGACGATGACGCGGTCACCGAACGCCGCTTCGCCCGAGAGCATCATCTCTCCGAGCCTGTCCTCTATGCCCCGCCTTATGACGCGCCGGAGTTCGCGCGCGCCGTAGCCGCCGTCCGCGCCCAGCCGCGCCACGAGCGCTCTGCCGCGAGGGGTGATCTCGAGATCTATGCCTCTCTCCGCCGCGCGTTTTATGAGCCCGGCAAGCATGTTGTCCGCTATGCGCGCGATGTCTTCGGAAGACAGCGGGCGGAAGACGACTATCTCGTCTATCCTGCCTATGAGTTCGGGGCGCAGCGCGCCTTTCACGGCGGCGATCGTCCTCTCTTCCGCGCTCCTCTCCCGCTCCGCGCCCTCTCTTCCGAACCCGAGCCGCGAGGAGCGGACGCCCGCGCCCGAACCGAGGTTGGAAGTCAAAATGACCACGGTGTTCCTGAAGTCCACCGTCCGCCCGCGCCCGTCGGTGAGCCTGCCGTCGTCCAGCACCTGGAGCAGCAGGTCGAACACCTCGGGATGAGCCTTTTCTATCTCGTCGAAGAGCACCACCGAATAGGGATGACGGCGCACTTTTCCGGTGAGCTGTCCGCCCTCCTCGTAGCCGACCAAGCCCGGTGCCGCGCCGATAAGCCGCGAGACGCTGCTCTTCTCCGTGTACTCCGACATATCCAGCCGCACGAGCAGTTTTTCGTCGCCGAACACCGCTTCCGCGAGCGCCTTGGCGAGCTCGGTCTTGCCCAC
>DVOE01000024.1 GCA_018713795.1 Candidatus Limadaptatus stercoripullorum | reverse complement strand
CGAAGGGCAGTATACGGTGCCCGAAGGGATATCTTATAACTCCTACATCCTCGAAGACGAGAAGATCGCGGTGTTCGACGCCGTGGACGCGGGCAAGGTCGAAAACTGGCTCAAAAATCTCGACGACGCCCTCGAAGGCAGACAGCCCGATTACTTCGTCGTCTCCCATGTCGAGCCCGACCATTCCGCGGGCATAGCCGCCTTTGCCGCGAAATACCCCGAAGCTACGGTGGTCGCGAACAACAAGGCGTTCGACATGATGAAGAGGTTCTACGGCGTGGAATTCCCGCGCACTCTTCTCGTCAAAGAGGGCGACACGCTCTCCCTCGGCGGCAGACAGCTCAAATTCGTCATGACCCCCATGGTGCATTGGCCCGAAGTCATGATGACTTACGACTCGGGGGAGGGCATCCTCTTTTCCGCGGACGCCTTCGGCAAATTCGGCGCGCTGGCTGCCGCCGACGGCGACGACTGGACCTGCGAGGCGCGGCGCTACTACTTCAACATCGTCGGCAAACACGGCGTGCAGGTGCAGGCAGCCCTCAAAAAGCTGTCCGCCCTCGATATCCGCGTCATCTGTCCGTTGCACGGTCCCGTGCTCGCGGGCGATCTTTCGGAGTATATTCGCCTCTACGACACCTGGAGCGCCTACCGCCCCGAGGAGAAGGGCACTTTCATCGCCGCGTCCTCTGTTTACGGGCATACCATGCAGGCGGCGAAAATGCTTGCCGAAGAGCTCACGGCGCGTGGCGAAAAAGCCGTCCTCTCCGACCTCGCGCGCAGCGATATGGCGGAGAATGTCGAGGACGCGTTCAGATACGACAAGCTCGTCATCGCGGCGCCCACCCTCGACATGGGAATCTTCCCCGTCGCTAAGGAGTTCATCGACCACCTGAAAGCCAAGAATTTCAAGAACAGGCGGGTAGGGTTCATCGAGAACGGCAGCTGGGCTCCCGTCGCCGCAAAACTCATGCGCGCCGAGATGGAAGGGCTCTCCGGCATGGAATTCATAACCACCGTGTTCACCGTGCCTTCCGCGCTCCCCGACGACGCGCGCGCCATCGTCTCGCGCATGGCGGACGAACTCCTCGGCTGACGCACGAAACCGAGGATGACCTATGGCGATCGACAAGGTAAAAGCCTATTTCGGTGAGTTCGGCATCGCGGACAGGGTGCGGGAATTTCCCGTCTCGAGCGCGACGGTCGAGCTTGCCGCGGCTGCGCTCGGCTGCGAGCCCGGGCGCATAGCAAAGACTCTTTCGTTCATGGTCGGCGGCGCTCCCGTCCTCATAGTGGCGGCGGGTGACGCGCGCGTGGACAACCGGAAGTTCAAGGACCGCTTCGCGACAAAGGCGAAGATGCTGACCCCCGAGGAGGCGGTGACTTTCGTCGGGCACGCGGTCGGCGGCGTGTGTCCGTTTGCCGTGAACGAAGGCGTCGTCACCTATCTCGACGAGTCCCTCCGCAGATACGAGACGGTGTTCCCCGCCTGCGGCAGTTCAAACAGCGCCATCGAACTTTCCCTTCCCGAACTCGAACGCTACTCGCGCGCGGCGGGCTGGGTGGATGTCAGCAAGGGCAGAGAAGAGTAGAGCGCGAAAGGCGGTTCACGCGCGAAAAAGAACGGCTCACCGCCCGCTTTTGAAAAAGCGCGGAAAGGGCGGATGACGAGCGCAAAATTCGCCCTTCCATTTGCGGTCAAAAGGCTTGTCAAAAGGCGGGGCTTGCGCTATAATCTTGTCATTGGGTTTCCGGGGGAATGCTCGGTATCGACAGTTGGATAGTGCGGTCTTGTTTTCCGCCTCATCCAACTGCCACCCAACTCGGCTATATCTCGCGGCGCGGCATTGCCGCCCGCGACTTTTCATCGACACGGAGGAGTCGCCTAGCCTGGTCGAGGGCGCACTACTGGAAATCGTGTAAGCGTCACAAGCGCTTCGAGGGTTCGAATCCCTCCTCCTCCGCCACAGCAAAAAGGACGGGCAGATCCCGTCCTTTTTGCTGTGGCGGAGGAGGAGATAGGGGAGCGAACGGCGCCGCAGAACGGCAGCGGAAAAGAAACGATCGTACTCGGTTATTTTATCGAAGCTCAAAAAATTATAGGCGGCGCAGGTTCGGCGGCGCGCGGACGCACCCGCGAAAGAAACGCCGCCTTATTCGCGCGACGCTTTCGCCCGCACTACACTTAAAGAGGAATGCTCCCTTTTATTTGCACTTTCCTTTTTCGCAGTCCTCACCTTATGGCGAATATCCCGCAACATTCTTCATAAAGCAACCAACGCATGCCCCGTCCTTTTTGCTGTGGCGGAGGAGGAGTATAGTAACGAACCCCTGAGGCGCAAACTAATTGCCTATTTTCTCCATAAAATAATGCGCCGCAGGGTTCGGCGGCTTGCGTAGCAAGACGCTTTCGCCCGCACTACACTTAAAGAGGAATGCTCCCTTTTATTTCGCACTTTCCTTTTTCGCAGTCCTCACCTTATGGCGAATATCCCGCAACATTCAACCTTTTGGAAGCGGCGCGCGAGCTCGTCTTTGAAAAATTTTAGTGCGTGCTTGGGATAGCACGAAAATCATTCGGAGCGTTCCTTCACCCGGAAACACAGCAACCCCCTCCTGCGGGTTCCCCCAAAAATCATTCCCCCCGGAGGGGCCCCACGATTTTAGGGGGCACCTTCGGCGCTCGCGTAAGAGCGACATCGCTGCCGAGGAAAATTCCTCGGCAGATTATGCCACTTGCCGCCATGCGCCCCGCCCGAAGGGCGAACAGCGGGCGCGCGGCTGCGTACTTTG
>DVOE01000023.1 GCA_018713795.1 Candidatus Limadaptatus stercoripullorum | reverse complement strand
CGGTTATATCGTCATATCGCTCCACGGTGTTTCCTGAGGCATATTTGACCGAGCGAGAAATGTACAAACCGCTGTGCGCTATGAACTCGTCATCGTTGCGCCCCACCTCACTTATTCCCAAAAGACGCGTGACATCCATGCTCAGCTGCTGTTTCGCTTTAGCAAGGTATACCGAGCGCATCCTCGCGATGATGAGGTTCAAAACTTTATTATAAACTTCGTCGAGCTTGGCGTCGTTTATGGGTGCCTCGCCGAACTCGACGCAACTTATACGATCCTCATCCGTGAAAACATGATCACCCGACCTGTCTTCAAGCTCTTGCACCAGCTTACGACCGGGGCATACAATGACCGTTCGGTCACGAAATTCGTCGCCGGCGGCTTTTCTCCATTCTTTGATCTCGTCAAAGACCACACTTTCTTTATTATTTTGCAGGTTCTCGGTCAAAACAAGAAGAAAGATGCCCGCGCTTTTTGAGGCGTCCATGCTCCATCGCATGAAATCTCCCGAGCAGTTTCCGCCCGAAGAAACCAAACAGGTAACTTCCGGCTCGAGACGCATGAGGATCTGATCCTTGAGCTTGGCGTCATTTCCCGTCCAGCTTATGAAAACATTTCTATTCGGTATATCGTCTCGTATCATGTCTGTCCTTTGTGTTTGAACCTTGTCGCTGTCGCAAGTGTTGACCCTGATTTATTGTACACCCAAGACACCAAAAAGGCAATAGTCAATACACCCGGGCACCGGGGATAAAAGGATCTGTGTGGTGGAGCGAAGGAGAGTTAAAGGCGGTCGGGTGCGGGAAGGGGGTCAGCGCGGCGGGAGCGTTTTAGGACGAGGATGCAGACGACGGCGAGGACGCTGAGCAAGGCGGGGAAGACGACGGCGGCGGTTATGCCGTCGAGGAGGCTGCCGCCCGCGGCTTCGGACACCCAGCCGACCGAAGAGGGTCCGAGCACGCATCCGAGATCGCCTGCGAGGGCGAGGAGTGCGAACATGGCGGTGCCGCCCTTGGGGATGAGTTCGGCGGCGATGCTGAATGTGCCCGGCCACATGAGCGCGACGGCGGCGCCTGTCAGCGCACAGCCGGCGAGGGCGACGGCGGGGACGGAGGAGAGAGAGACCATGAGGTAGCTCGCGACACATACCAAGCCGCTCGCGAGGATGACGACGGGAAGGGGCACGCGCGAGCCGATCTTGGCACCGAACAGTCTGACCGAGCCCATACACACCGCGAACATACACGGCCCCAAAAGATCTCCGAGGGTCTTGTCCACGCCGAGCCCCGTCTCCACGAAGGAGGACGCCCATTGCGCGACGGCGAGTTCGCTGGCGCCCGAGAGGAACATCATGCCGACGAGCAGCCAGAACGCACCCGACCCGAGCAGCGAACGCACCTTTGACGGTTTGCCGTCCGCCACGGTGTCGAAGACGGGAACGAAGAGGAAAAATACGGCGTTCGCGAACGGCAGCGCCGACCAGATATACGCCATGAGCCGCCAATCTCCCGTGCCGCGCAGGGAGAAGAACAGCGTGGACAGTCCTATCACCGCCACGCTCCCCCAGCAATAAAAGGAATGCAGGATGTTCATCGCGGCGGACTTATGCCGCGTGGGACAGCTCTCCGCGAGCGGGCTGACGATGACCTCGACTATCCCGCCTCCCGCGGCGCAGACGCACATCGCGGTCATGATGCCGGCGTAGGGATCCATGGCGCCGGGAAGCGCCGCGAGGAGGATGAGCCCCGTCCCGATGAGGATATGCGCAACGACCGCAGCCGTCCTGACGCCTATCCTGTCCACGAGTTTGGCGCAGACGAGGTCGACGACGAGCTGGATGGCGAAATTGACGGTGATGAGCAGGGTCAGCTGCATGGCGGAAATGCCGAACGCAGTCCCGAAAGTCACATAAAGAAGGGGCGCGAAATTGTTGACTATCGCCTGACAGACATAGCCCGCATAACACGCCGCAAGAGTGGTCTTATGATTTTTGAGCGTCGGGAGGCCCATACCTCAGCCTAAGATATCACGCGTCCGGCGCGCGCGCAAGCGAACGGGACAAACTGCCCTCTTCGGAGTTTATTTTTCCCGCCGCATGGCAAAGTGATACGCCCCGCCGAACCGCGCGGTCTCCACGAGCTCGAACCCGAGATGGCGGTAGATGGCGACATTGTTCTCGTCGTGCGTCTCGAGGTAGACGGGCATCCCCTCCGTAAGTTCGCCGAGCATTGCCCTCAGCAGCCCCTTGCCCCTTGCGCTCTCTGCGACGCCGATGTTTTTGACATAACAATCGGTGTCGGGACGGTAGTGCCGCGCGGACACCTCCGCCGCAAAGCGGCTGTATTCCGCCGCTTTTTTGACGCCCTCGCGCCCCACGCTGCTCAGAAATTCGATCGAGCGACAGGGCGAGAGGAAAAATCCGCCCCTCTCCTTGTCGCCGGGACGCTTGACCGAGGCGATCCCCTCGAACTCTCCCGCGACATAGGTGAAAGGCGAAGCGGCGAACACTTCGTACAAAAAGAGCGCCCGCCTGCCCTTCTCCATGCGCTCCGGGGCGAGGATCTCCGAGTAGGCGGAGTAATCTTTGAACATCTCCGAAAAGACCTCGGCGGCGCGAGCGATCTCACGGCTGCCGAGCTTGCGAAGCAAAGTTTCCATGCGGCGATTATACCACCCGCCCGCCGCGATTTCAAGCCCGCACCGACGATATGCGTTGACATTTTGCGAATAGTTTGCTATGATTTTCTCACAAAACAGGCGGGACGGGGGAAGAAATGTCCGATTACTTCAAGGAACGCGAACGCGAGATGAACATGAGGCTGAGGCAGCTTCGCGAGGAGCTTCCCGAATTTGCCGAGGAATTTTTTGTCGGCATAGAGCCGCGCACCACCGTGCTCACCCGGCTCAATTACGCCTACGACCTCAGGATATTCTTCGATTATCTCTGCCGCCGCGTGCGCTGCTGCCGGGACAAACAGCCGCAGGATATCACCCTCTCCGACCTCGAAAAACTGACCACGGCGAACCTCGAGAGCTATCTCGAATACCTCGGACTGTACACCTTCGAAGGCAAAGAGTACTCCAACGGCGAACGCGGCAAGGCACGCAAGATCTCGACGGTGCGCACATTTTTCAAGTTCTTTTACAACCGCGACCGCCTCGCCTCGGATGTGGCGGCGAAGATCTCCCTCCCCAAGCTCCGCGACAAGGAGATCATCCGCCTCGAAGGCAGGGAGATCGAACGCATACTCGAAGCCGCCGAGGAAGGCACGGGCATGAGCGCCCACCAGCACAAGATCCAGCGCGGCACCAGAGAACGCGACGGAGCGATCCTCGCTCTCCTGCTCGGCACCGGCATAAGAGTGAGCGAGCTCGTGGGGCTGAATGTGCGCGATATCGACTTTGAAAGCGGAGCCTTCACCGTCACTCGCAAGGGCGGCGGACGCGCGATACTCTACTTTAACGACGATGTGGCGGAAGCGCTCACGCGCTATATAGAGGGCGAGCGCAGACGGCTCGCCGAGCGCGCCGAGAGCAAAGGCGGCGACGAAGACGCCCTCTTCCTCTCCATGCAGGCGCGGAGGATGTGCGTGCGCGCGGTGGAAAATCTCGTCAAAAAGTACGCCGCCGTCGCCGCGCCCCTGAAGACCATCTCCCCCCACAAACTCAGGAGCACCTACGGCACCAACCTCTACCGCGCGACCGGCGATATCTACATGGTGGCGGATGTGCTCGGCCACCGCGATGTCAACACCACCAAAAAGCATTACGCCGCCATCGAGATAGACAGAAGAAAGGCAGCCGCCAAAGCCGTGCGCCTGACTCCCGAAGAGGACGAGGACTGAGCCGCCCGCCCCTTTCGCCTCTCCGAACGCCGCTTTTAGCCATTTTATTACAAAAAACGAACTTTATTTGAGCAGTTACTACTTTACAATATTGACTTTTGTATAGTAGTCCGCTATAATTTCCGTAGAAAACCTCGGGGGTTCGGATATGGATATTTCCTCGGTCAACAGCGACCTCATCCGCGGGAATGTCACCACCATAATCCTCGGCTCGCTTTGGAGCCAGGACAGGTACGGCTACGACATCCTGAAAGAGATCGAGACTCGCAGCGAGGGGCAGTACAAGCTCAAACAGCCCACTCTTTACAATCAGCTCAAGCGACTCGAAAAACAGGGGCTCATCTCCTCTTACGACGGTGACCCCGAAGACACAGGCGGCGGCAGACGCCGCTACTACTCTCTCACCGCCGAGGGCAGGAAGTTCCTCGTCAAAGAGAGGACGGAGTACGAATATTCCCGCACCATCCTCGACCGTTTGGTCTCCGACCGCGCTTTTGATTTCGAGGCGGATCCCGCTCCTTTCAACACCGACGACCTGCGTCCGTACATAAAGAAGGATCAGGACAAGTCCCGCGTCGTCTACAAGGAAAAAGAGGTCGAAAAGGTCGTCTATGTCGACAGGAAGATCTATTTCGACGCCGACGGCAACGAGGTGAGCGAGGAGGAAGCCAAGGCGTCCGCCCGTTCCGCGTCCGCAGTTTCCGAAGAGGAGCTCAAAGCTCTCGAAGACGCAAGGCGCGCGGAGATAGAGGCGCTCGAAGAAGCTAAGCGTGCCGAGATAGAGGCGCTCGAAGCGGCGCACCGCGCGGAAGTCGAAGAACTGCGCAGGCGCGAGGCGGAAGAGACGGGAAGGCTCGCCGAGCTGCTCCGCGAAGCGGAAGGCAAGTCGGCTGCAGAGCGCGCGGAGACGGTCGCACGCGTGGAAGCGGCGAGGCAGGCGGAGATCGCCCGGCTGGAAGCGCAGCTCGACGCGGCGAAGATGTCCATGGACGAGCGGCTCGGAGCCATCGAGTCCGCTCACCGCGAGCAGATCGCGAGGCTGTCCGCAGAGCGCGAAGAGGCGCTCGAAAGGACGGAACGCGAGCTTGCGGACAAGATCCGCGAGGCGGAAGAACAAAAACAGGCCGAGATCGAGAGCATCCGTTCCGAGCATGAGAAGGAGCTCGAAGAGATTGAAAAGCGGCATGAAGAAGAACTCGAGCGTATCGCGGAAGAGAGCAAGAAGAACAGCGAGGAGATAGAAGCCCGCGGCGCCGCTCTCGAAGAGGAATACGCCCAAAAACTCCGCCGTCTCGAGGAAGAACGCGAGGAAGCGGAAAGGAAGTTCGAAGAGGAACGCGCCGCCTTCGAGGAACAAAAGCGTCAGGACGCCGAGGACCGCGAGAAGCTGGAAAAAGCGGACGCCGAGAGGCGCGAGGAGCTCGAACGCATCGAACGCGAGCGCGAAGAGGCTCTCAGCCGTCTCGAAGAGGAACGCGAGAAGTTCCGCGAGGAGGTCAAAGCCGAGCAAGAGCGCCGCAAGGCGGAGGAGCTTGCCGAAGAGGAGCGTAAGGCGGAAGAAGAGCGTATCGCACGCGAACGCCGCGAAGCCCTGCTCTCTCAAAAGACCATGACCATAGACGACATCTTCCGCGAACTTGACGCGAGCAGCGAGTACGCAGGGGACGGCGAGGAGGAGGAAGATATCCCCGCCGACACTCTCGTCGTCGAAGACGCGGAATGGGTGATCCCCGAGGAAAGCCGCGAGCCCGCAGCCGCGGCGGACTCCCCCGTTCCCGAAGAGGAACGCGAGGAGGCAGAGGACGAGCCCGAAGAGGAAGATGAAAGCGAAGAGCCCGAAGCGAATATCGCCGCGGACGAAGCGGAAACCGCTCCCCAAAGCGGCACGGACGCCGCGCTCAGGCAGATCGCGGACAACCTTTCTTATCTCACCCGCAGGCTGTTTGAAGACCGCGGCACTTCCGCTCCCTATGCCGCCGACCTGCTCCGCCGCGCCGAAGAGGACTCCGAACGCGCCGCTACGACCGGCGAGGAGGAGGAAGAAGAGCCCGAAACGGCTCCGAGGCGCTCTCCCGAGATCACTCTTTCCGAGCTCTTCCGTCAGCTTGACGAGCGCGGCGCGGAGATAGACGCCGCGCACACCGAAGAGGAGCACGAGGAAGAGAGCGTACCCGCCGCTCCCGCCGAAGAGGCGAGACCCGAACGCGGCGAGTTCGCGATGTCCGCCGTGCGCGGAAAACGCACCAAACCCTTTGAATACGAGGAGTCCGAGGTCAACTACCGCGAGTTTTTCGCGGGGATAGCCGCGGACAGCGATCCCTCCTCGTCTGCCGCGCCCGCCGCAGCTTCGGCTGCGGACGCCGCTCCCGCTCCGCGCGCAGAGGGCGACCTCAAGACCCGCCTCTACGCCGAAGGGTTCAAGCTCCGTCCGTACGATCGCGGCAGCACCACCGAGTACTACTCTTTCAATTTCATCCGCTCCAACAGGATACTCCGCGACTGCTGGCTCATCGTGCTCGCGGTCTTCCTTGCCGAGGCGGCGATCATGTGGGCGAGCACGGCGACGATGATAAGCTATATCTACTATCTCCCGCTCATCGCGGGCGGCACGGTGCTCATGCTCATCCCTTCGTTTGTCTATCTCGCGAACCCCGCACGGCGCAAGCGCGCGGACTTCAATGTCAAGCTCTCCTTCATCAACCGCGCGATGCTGATGATAGAGCTTGCGGTCGTCCTGGTGCTCATAGCCTTCTTCGCGGTGGGAGTCAGCGTGCGCGACACCGATCTCATCCTGATGACCATGGTCGTGCCCATCATCCTTCTGACCAACCTGCCGCTGAGCTCCCTCGTCTACTGGCTGCTCTACCGCTCGAGAAAGTACCACACGGCATAAGAAAACACAGCAAAAAGCCCCCGAGCAAAACTCGGGGGCTATTTATATCCGGACGCCGTCAGTTCTGCGGTTTTGCCGCGTACGCTTTTATGGCGGCGCGCGCCAAGGCGTCGCAGCGGTTGTTATGTTCGTTGTCCGAATGCCCTTTGACCTTCACGAAAGTCACTTTGTGCCGCTCCGCGAGCGCGAGCAGCTCCTGCCAAAGGTCGGGATTTTTGACCTCGGACTTGTCCGCCGTCCGCCAGCCGTTCGCCTTCCAGGACGCTATCCAACCCTTGTTGAACGCGTCGACGCAATACGCGCTGTCGCTGTACAAGGTCACTTCGCAGTCTTCTTTCAGCGCGGAGAGCGCGCGTATCATGGCGGTGAGTTCCATGCGGTTGTTGGTGGTCTGCCCTTCCGCGCCGCTCATCTCCTTGCGCACGCCGCGGTAAAACAGCACGGCGCCCCAGCCGCCCACGCCGGGATTGCCCGAGCAGGCTCCGTCCGTATAGATATCGACCTTCTTACGCATCGCCGAGTTCCTTTGCGCGCGCCCTGCACTTGTCCATGCCGCGTATGACGGTGTCCTCGAGCCCGTCCTCACGGAAACTCTCCACCGCGCGGATGGTGGTGCCGCCCTTTGAGCACACCGCGTCCACGAGTTCGCAGGTTTTGCGCGGATCCACGCCCACCATCTTCGCCGAGCCGCGCACGGTGCCCACCGCAAGCCGTTTGGCGACATCTTCGGGCAGCCCGCCTTTGACGCCGCCCTTTATCAGCGCGTCGATGAACATGTAGACATACGCGGGTCCCGAGCCCGAAAGCGAGGTCACCGCCGCGAAATGCTTCTCGTCTATCTCGATGACATCGCCGATGGACTTGAAAATGTCCAGCACGAAACGCGAAGAATAACCCTCGCTGAACGCCACCGCGCTCACGCCTTCGCCCACCAGCGCGGGCGTGTTGGGCATTATCCTCGCGTAGTTGCGGCTGCCGAGCGCCGCGGCAAGCGTCTCTATGCGCACGCCCGCCATGATGGATATGACCGTGCCCGCGTCGATGCAGTCCTTGATCTCTTCAAACACCGCCGGCGCGACCTGCGGTTTGACGGCGAACATCAGATATTCCGACTCCGCCGCGAGCAGCCTGTTGTCGTTGACAGCCGTGACCTTGTTCTGGCGCATGATCGCAAGTTTTTCGGGATCGGGGTCCGACACCGCGATGCGCCCCGGCGAAACCATGCCCGCTTTGAGTATGCCGCCGAGCACAGCCGACGCCATGTTGCCGGCTCCGATGATGCCGAGGGTGAATTTCTTGTCCATATGATCTCCTTATTGTTGACTATATTCCGCCGAGTTGCTATAATGAACAACGCATCCAAAGGGGAGTGGCTCAACGGTAGAGCAACGGTCTCCAAAACCGTCGGTTGCGTGTTCGAATCGCGTCTCCCCTGCCACAGCGACCTGAGATTCTCAGGTCGCTTTTTTGTTCCGAGTTTTGTTCCGAGCAGACTGCCCCGAGCGTGGTAATACAGACCCCCTCCTTCCCTTCGGGCTTTCCTCCCCCACGCGGAATAGGGGACAGTCCTCGTATCATGCACGACATACGCGGGTGCGATACTCACGCTTATCGTGGCGCACTCGCTTATTTCGAGCGGCGGGCAC
>DVOE01000005.1 GCA_018713795.1 Candidatus Limadaptatus stercoripullorum | reverse complement strand
GTCAACGGCGTGGGCAAGACCACCGCGATAGGCAAGCTCGCCAAGCTGTTCACGAGCGAAGGCAAGAGCGTGGTCATAGCCGCAGCCGACACCTTCCGCGCGGCGGCGAGCGAGCAGCTCGAGGTGTGGGGCGAGCGCGCGGGCGTGCGCGTCATCCGTCACAGCGAAGGCGCCGATCCCGCAGCCGTGGTCTTTGACGCCGTCTCGTCCGCAAAAGCCAAGGGCACGGATGTCATACTCGTGGACACCGCCGGCAGACTTCACAACAAAAAGAACCTCATGGAGGAGCTCAAAAAGATATGCCGCGTTGTGGACAGGGAACTCCCGGACGCGGATTTCAGAAAGTATCTCGTCCTCGACGCCACCACCGGACAAAACGGCGTCTCGCAGGCGGAAGTCTTTTCGGAGGCGGTCGACCTCGACGGCATAGTGCTGACCAAGCTCGACGGCACCGCGAAGGGCGGCGTGGTCATGGCGATATCCGCCGAACTCGAGCTCCCGGTGCTCTATGTCGGCGTCGGCGAGAAGATCGACGACCTCATCCCCTTCGACGCGCGGGAGTTCGTGGACGCGCTGATAGAAGAGTAGCCCCTCGCCCCGGATATGCCGGGGCTCTTTTTTTCGTATATCCGTTGACACGCGCGCGGGAGTTTGTTATCATACTGTCAAGGCTCGCGCCTTTACAAAGGCAAACGCCTTGACACACGATGGACAGATTCGAGACCGGCACGCTGCGCGCGTACTACGGCGCGCTTCTCACCGACAGGCAGAACGAGCTCATCCGTCTGCACTGCGACGAGGACATATCCCTCGGCGAGCTCGCCGAGATGTTTTCGGTGTCGCGGCAGGCGGTGCTCGACGGCATAAGGCGAGGGGAGAGCGCTCTCACCGAATATGAGAGCAAGCTCGGGCTGGCGGCACGCGACGGACGGGCGGTCGGACTGCTCGCCGAGGCGGAGGCGGCTTTGAGCCGCGGCGACTCGGCGGAATGCACACGCTGTATAGGGGCGGCAAAAGCCCTGTTGGAGGAATAAATGTCCCTTTTCGAGAACCTCTCGGACAGACTTAATCACATCTTCTCCAAGCTCCGCAACAAGGGGAAGCTCACCGAGCTCGAGATCAAGCAGGCGATGCGTGAGATCAGGGTCGCCCTTCTCGAGGCGGATGTCAATTTCGCCGTAGTCAAGGACTTCGTCGCCGCCGTCAGCGAAAAGGCGCTCGGCGAGGATATCCTGAAATCGCTCACTCCCGCGCAGCAGATAGTCAAGATCGTCAATGACGAGCTCGTCGCCCTAATGGGCAGTACGCACAGGAAACTCGCCGTCTCCGACCGTCCGCCCACCGTCTACATGATGTGCGGTCTGCAAGGTGCGGGCAAGACCACCATGTGCGGCAAACTCGCGCTCTATCTCAAAAAGCAGGGCAAGCGCCCCCTGCTCGTCGCCTGCGATGTCTATCGTCCCGCGGCGATAAAGCAGCTCGAGATCGTCGGCGAAAAGGTCGGCGTCGAGGTGTTCCAGATGGGGCAGGGCGATCCCGTGGATATCGCCGGGAAGGGCATAGCGTACGCGCTCAAAAACGGCTACGACACCGTGCTCATCGACACCGCGGGCAGACTGCATATCGACGAGAAGCTCATGAAGGAGCTCATCGATGTCAAGCGCGCGGTCAAGCCCGCCGAGATCCTGCTCGTCGTGGACAGCATGACGGGTCAGGACGCGGTCACCGTCGCCGACACCTTCAACAAGACCCTCGATGTCACCGGCGTCATCATGACCAAGCTCGACGGCGACACCCGCGGCGGCGCGGCGCTGTCCATACGCGCGGTCACCGGCAAACCCATCAAGTTCAGCGGCACCGGCGAGAAGCCCGAGGACCTCGAGCCCTTCCATCCCGAACGCATGGCGAGCCGCATACTCGGCATGGGCGATGTGCTCACCCTCATAGAGAAGGCGGAGCAGGCGTTCAGCAAAGAGCAGGCGGAGAAGATGCAGAAGAAGCTGCGCGAGAACAGCTTCACCCTCGAGGACTATCTCGAGCAGCTCGACAGCGTCAAGAAGATGGGCGGGATTGGCGGCATGATGAAGCTGCTCCCGGGGCTGTCCGGCAAGGTCAAAGGGCAGGACATCGACGAGGACAAGATCATGCGTGCCAAGGTCATCATCCAGTCCATGACCGTCAAGGAGCGCCGCAATCCCGACATTATCAAGGGCAGCCGCCGCAAGCGCATCGCCCAGGGCAGCGGCACTTCCATACAGGAAGTCAACCAGCTCCTCAAGCAGTTCGAGATGGCGCGCGAGATGATGAGCCGTATGCAGAAGGGCGGCATGAAAGGGCTTCGCGGCATGAAGGGATTGCCTCCCGGCGGTTTCCCGTTCTGACAAATCAGCCGCTTTAACACACGAAAACAAATCATAAAACGCTCGTTGAGCGCAAAGGAGAAAAAATATGGTCAAACTCAGACTCACCAGAATGGGCGCAAAGAAGAACCCCTTCTACCGCATCGTCGCCACCGATTCGAGAAAGGCGCGTGACGGACAGTACATCGAGCAGATCGGCATCTACGATCCCGTCGCCGAGCCCAAGGTCGTCAGGATAGACGAAGAGCTCGCGAAGAAGTGGCTCGCCGCCGGCGCTCAGCCCACCGACACCGTCCGCAACCTCTTCAAGCAGCACGGCATTCTGTAAGGTGACCCATGACTGAACTTGTGGAATACCTGGTCGGCGCGCTGGTGCCCGAGGGTGAATTTTCCGTGGAGCTGCGCGAGGGCGGTGACGAGAGCGAGATAGTCGTCATCGTTTCTCCCGGCGAGATAGGCAAAGTCATCGGCAAGCAGGGCAAGATCGCGCGCGCGATACGCACCCTCGTCAAGGCGGCGAGCGCCCGTTCTTCGGAGCGGTACAATGTCGTCATCGAGGAGCGTACGGACGCCTCCGAGCAATGAAAGACAGACTTACCGTCGGCAAAGTGCTGCGCCCCCGCGGACTTAAAGGCGTCGTCAAGATAGAGGCCTATTCGGACGACCCGTCGCGGTGGCGCGCTTTCCGCACCCTCGGGATCGGGGGCGCATTCTATGAAGTGGAAGATGTCTCTACGGAGGGCGGGTTCGTCTATGTCAAGCTGCGCGGAGTGGACGACGCGGACGCGGCGGAAAAGCTGCGCGGCGCGGCGGTCACGGCGCTGAGGAGCGAACTTCCTCCCCCTCCCGCGGGACGATACTATATCGCCGATCTTCTCGGCGCGGAAGTGTACGCGGGCGGCGACGATATCGGCGAACTCGTGGATGTGCTCCAATACGGCTCGGCGGATGTCTATGTCGTGAGGACGGAGGACGGCACGGTGAGTTTCCCCGCGCTCGCGGCGACCATTCGCGAAGTGGACGCCGAGGAGGGCAGGATAGTCCTCGACGACGCCATGTTCGCGCGCACAGCCGTTTACAACAAATGAGATTCGATGTTCTCACCATATTCCCCGAGTACTTCGAGGTGATGCATACCGGCATAATGGGACGCGCCGTCAGAGACGGCAGATTTTCGCTCGTCGTCACCAATATCCGCGACTACTCCCTCGACAAGCACCACAAGACCGACGACTATCCCTACGGCGGAGGGGCGGGCATGGTCATGACCCCCGATCCCGTCATGCGGGCGATAGAGGCGGTGGACCCCGATCACGAGGCTCTCCGCATATATCTCTCGCCCAAGGGCGTCCCGTTCTGCCAGGAGATGGCGGAAGAGCTGGCGTCGCGGGAGAGGGTGCTGCTGCTTTCGGGCGGCTACGAGGGGATCGACGAGAGGATAATCGAGCTCGGCATAGACCGCGAGGTCTCCATCGGCGACTATGTGTTGACGGGCGGAGAGCTTCCCGCGCTCGTCGTCATGAACGCGACCGCGCGCTACATCGACGGCGTGCTCGGCAGCGAAGAGAGCACGGACGAGGAAAGTTTCGCCTCGGGGCTGCTCGAATATCCTCATTACACCCGTCCCCGCGTCTACCGCGGGCTCGCCGTCCCCGATGTTTTGGTGTCGGGCGATCACGGCGAAGTCGCTAAATGGCGGGCGGCAAGATCTTTGGAGATCACGGCGGAACGCCGCCCCGATCTGCTTGCCAAACTCGGGATCAAAGCCCCCAAAACGGACGGTTAGATCATGCGCATACAGTGGTTCCCGGGACATATGACCAAGGCGATCAGGATGATGGAGGAGAACCTCCGTCTGGTCGACGCCGTCGTCTATGTCATCGACGCGCGCGCAGTCGCAAGCTGCCTCAATCCTCTTTTCGAGAAGCTGATCGCGGGGAAACCCGCGCTTTTCGTGTTCAACAAGAGCGACCTCGTGGATCCCGCCGACCTCGACGCGTGGAGAGCGGAATTCGCGCGGCAGGGCAGGATATGCGTGACGGCGGCAGCCGCGCTCGGGGATTGCAGGAACATAGTCTCGGGGCTGAAAGCCGTCGCCGAAGCCAAGATAGCGCGCTACCGCGAAAAGGGCGCGAGCGTGAACATCCGCGCAATGGTGGTCGGCGTGCCCAACTCCGGCAAATCCACCCTCATCAACGCCGTGTGCGGCAGGGCGAAGACCGTGACAGGCGATCGCCCGGGCGTCACCCGCGGCAAACAGTGGGTGAGCGTCGGGGGAGTGGACATGTTGGACACCCCGGGCACCCTCTGGGGCAAGTTCGAAGACGAGCGCGTGGCTCTTCACCTTGCCTACATCGGCAGCATACGCGACGAAGTGGTGGACGCGGGCGACCTCGCCCTCGAGTTCTGCCGCGAACTCGCGCCCGTCGCGCCCGAGGCATTCGAGGCGCGCTACGGCATATCGCCCGTCCCCGAAGACCCGCTCGCGCTCATTGAGGAGATAGCCCTCGCGAGGGGGTGCAGAGCGCGCGGCGGCGAACCCGACTACGAGCGCGCTTCGCGCC
>DVOE01000022.1 GCA_018713795.1 Candidatus Limadaptatus stercoripullorum | reverse complement strand
GATCCACGAGCGCGTCGGCGACGAGAACATTTTCCTCTTCGGTCTGCTCGCCGATCAGGTCGCCGAGCTGTGGAAAAACGGCTACAACCCCACCCACTACTATCAGACCGATCCCGTCATCAAGCGGCTCATCGACACGCTGCGCCGCGGCATAGGCGGGGTGGGCTTCTCCGAAATCGCCGACAGCCTCACCATAGGCAAGGGCGGCGCGCCCGACGGCTACCTCGTGCTCGCCGACTTCGAGTCCTACCGCGAGGCGCAGGGCAGGGTGGACGCCACCTACCGCGACAAGGAGAAGTGGAACAGGATGTCCCTGGTCAACATCGCCAAGGCGGGCTTCTTCGCCGCCGACCGTTCGGTCAAGGAGTACGCCGACCGCATTTGGGGACTCAAACGCATAAAGTAAGCGATATGCGCGGCGCGGACCGCGCCGCCGGGAAGGAACGGGAGACCGCATCGGTATGTACGATCCGCTGACAAACAAGACGCCGTACGGAGCGACGCCGGCGGGGGAAAAGACGGAGTTCGTCTTCCCGCTGCCGTCCTCCATGCGCGCCGAAAAGGTGTTCGTCATAGCGCGAAAAGGAGAAAAGCAGCTCCGTGCGGAGCTGCCTTTTTCGCACTTTGACGGGGACGAGCATGTGTTCGCGGGCGGCATCGTCATGGACGAGCCCGGAGTGTGGAAGTACCGCTTCGAGGCGACCTCTCCCTCCGGCACGCTCTACTTCGGACGGGCGTCCGGCGGCAGGGCGATATGCGGCGAGTGGCTGCCGGAATGGCAGATGACCGTCACGAAAAAGGCGTATAAAACCCCGGATTGGGCAAAAAGCGGCGTAGTCTACCAGATCTTCGCGGACAGGTTCGCGAGGGCGGGGAAGGCGAAATTTTGCAAGAAACACGGCAGGTTGCACGAGAGCTGGGACGAGCTTCCCGACATCGCGCGTGAGGGCGAGGACTACCGCGCCGACGACTTTTTCGGCGGCAATGCGGCGGGCATACGCGAAAAGCTGCCTTATCTCAGATCGCTCGGGGTGACGGCGATATATCTCACCCCCGTCTTCTTGTCTTCGAGCAATCACCGCTACGACACCGCCGATTATCTTAAGATCGACGATCTGTTCGGCGGAGAGGAGGAGTTCCGCCGTCTGGTCGCGGACGCGAAGAAGGCGGGCATATCCGTCATACTCGACGGGGTGTTCAACCACACGGGCGCGGACAGCGTCTACTTCAACAAATTCGGCAATTTCCCGGGCGTGGGGGCGTACGGCGGCAGGCAGTCGCCCTATTACGACTGGTACACATTCTTTGATTTCCCGGACGACTATCATTGCTGGTGGGGCTCCACCGTCGTGCCCACCGTCAACAAGTCGGCGGAGGGCTGGCGGGAGCTCGTTCTCGGCAGGAACGGCGTCATCGACAAGTGGACGAAGGCGGGCGTGAGGGGCTGGCGGCTGGATGTCGTCGACGAACTGCCCACCGATTTCACGGAGGCGCTCTGCGCCGCCATACGCGGCTCGGGGAAGGACTCTCTCGTCATAGGCGAGGTGTGGGAGGACGCGTCGGACAAGGTGAGTTACGGCACCTGGCGGCCTTATTTCATGGGCGACGAGCTGGACGGCGTGATGAACTATCCCTTCCGCCGCGCGATATTCGATCTCGTGATGCGCGGAGACAGGGGAGCCTTCCGCGACGAAGTCGCGCTCATAGCCGAGCACTATCCCAAGGAGAGCCTGGACGCCTCGCTCACCCTGCTCGGCTCGCACGACACGGTGCGCGCGCTGACCGCGCTGTCGGGGGTGTCCGCCCCCGCGACCAAAGAGGAGCGGCGCGGCTACCGTCTGCCCCGCGACCTCGAAGAACTCGCGGCGCTGAGGCTGAAGGCGGCGGCGATCCTGCAATACACCCTTCCCGGCATCCCCTGCGTCTATTACGGCGACGAGGCGGGGATGCAGGGCTTCGAAGATCCCCTGAACCGCGCGACCTATCCCTGGGGACGGGAGCGCGACGACCTGCTCGCGCACTATAAGGCTCTCGGCGTCATGCGCGCACGCAATAAAGAGGCTCTGACGGGCAGATTGCGTTTCAGGGAGGACGACGAACTTGCCGTGTTCGATCGGGTGTCCGAGGACGGCAGGCACACCCTCACCGTGCGCTACAATCCCTGCCTGCACACGCTGGAGAGGGAGATCGACGCCGAAGACGCTTTCACGGGCGAATGGGTGGACAGCGTGCGCATCCCGCCGCTTTCGGCGTATGTGAGCGCCCGCCGCGTCTGATCGGATTTACATAAAAATTACATCGGCGGCGAAATTGACTCTTTACAGCCCGCCCGCGCGGACTGTATAATTTTACTTGGCGGCATATCGCCGCGCTCAAGCGCACAAGGAGGAATTATGACACAGGACGACCGTATTGACGGGCAGCCGGCAGGGGAGCAGGCAGCCGCCGACGAGATACAGGCGGACGCGACCCCGGCAGGCGAGGTCTCCCCGGGGGGCGAAGCCGTCCTCGACGGAGGCGACGGCGGCGAGCTCAAGCCGCTCAAGCTGGATTACAAACAGACATTCAAAGTTGGTTTCGCATTTGCGATAGTTATGATCTTCTGGACGGCGTACGACTTCGTCGTGCCCCTCCTTCTCGAGCACGCCTACGGTCTCTCCAACACCGTCCGCGGCTTGATCATGGGTCTTGACAACCTGCTTTCCCTCTTCATGCTGCCGCTGTTCGGCAGGATCTCGGACAACGCCAAAGGCAAGCTGGTCAAGAAGTGGGGCAGAAGGACGCCTTTCATCGTGATAGGCACGCTCGCGTCCGTCATCCTCATGATCTTCGTTCCCATTTCCACCCTCAATCAGCAAAAGAAGGCGATGGAGATCGAAAACGGCTACCTCGCGCAGCTCGCCGACGACGAATTCATGGAAGCGCGCCTCTCCGACTTCCTCGAGTGGGAAGGCAGCTACGCCGACATGGATTACATCGCGCAGAACGATCTCACGGCGGACGATTTCATGAAGATCCGCTACGACGACAAGTTCACCGCCACAAAAGCCTTCCTCGGTATGCTGGGCGCCACCACCTATAAGTACGACGGGGAGGAAGTCTCCCTCGACACCGAGGTGGATCCCGCGAAGCTCGGCTACACCCTCCACGACTGGAACGACGACGGCGTTTACACATACGATGACATCAGGATAAGCAACGCGAACTACGAGAAGTTCGTCGCCGCCGGCATGAACACCTGGATCAGCGATCAGATCTACGAGCAGGCGACGGACACTGACGCGGGGCACAAGAGCATCGCCATCTACATGGTCATCCTGCTCCTCGTCCTCATCGCGATGGCGACCTTCCGTTCGCCCGCGGTCGCGCTCATGCCCGATGTCACGCCCAAGCCCCTGCGCTCGCAGGCGAACGCGGTCATCAACCTCTGCGGCGGCATAGGAGGCGCGATAGCCTTCCTCATCTACACCATAGTCCTCTTCGGCGAACGGCTGGAGAACTATGTCATCATCTTCTCGTCGGTGGCGGCGGGCATGTTGCTGCTGCTCGCGGGCTTCCTCGCGCTCGTGCGTGAAAAGAAGATGGTGGAGCGCTGCCACGAGATCTGCAAGCAATACGGCTTGACCGACGAAGATCAGGCTGCCGAAGACGCGGCTGCCGACGCCGCGGCGGCTGCCGGTGCGGACGGGGCGGAGAACGGCGCCGTCCTCGCGGACGAGAAAGCGGCGCAGGAAGAGATCGCTGCGCCCGCCCGTGACGAGCAGACCGCGGAAGAGGAGAGCGGCTCGACGGACATCACCCCCGAAGCCCTCGAATTTGCCAAGGCGAAGGCGAGAAAGCTCCGCACGCCCAAAGAGTGGTGGAACGCCAAGACCTCCGGCGAACGCGCCAGGTTTGTCAGCTTCTTGCTCATCCTTGCCTCCATCTTCATGTGGTTCATGGGCTATAACGCCGTGTCCTCCAACCTCTCCGTCTACACCACCAAGGCGCTCAACCTCGACGCCGGCGTCGCGTCCATCATCTCGGGCGTGTCCATGGGCATAAGCGCCATCGCGTTCATCCCCGTCGGGTACATGGCTGCCAAACTCGGCAGAAGAAAGACCATCATGATAGGTCTCGCCATGGCGATCATCAGCTTCCTGCTCATCTTCGCCTTCGTCAAGCCCGAGGACAACGCGCTGCCCGCCGTGCTCTTCGCGCTGTTCTACCTCATCGCCGGCTTCGGGCTCATCATCATCAATGTCAACACCCTGCCCATGGTCGTCGAGCTCTCCACCGACGCTACCGTCGGACAGTACACCGGCTACTACTATGTCGCCACCATGTCCGCCCAGGCGGTCACCCCCATGTTCGCCGGTATGGTCATGGACTCCTTCGAAGACAAAGGGCTCTTCATCTACAGCGCCATCTTCATCGCCCTCTCCATCATCCTCATGGCGTTCGTCAAGCACGGCGACAGCAAACCCGTCGGCAAAGGCAAGAAACTCACAAAGGAGGAGAAGAGGCAGATACGGTTGGATGCCCTCGACTCCTAAAAAACCGCGCTATTCGGCGAATGGCTTTGTCAAGCGCCTTGACCCGACCGCTTATGTACGACCAAGTACACCGCGCGCCCGTGTCAAGGCGCTTTTCGTGCCCTTCATCCGAATATCGCGGTTTTTTGCAACCGTCTTATTCGGCGAATAACTGCGTCAAAGCCGCCCTCACAAACAGTCATGTACGAGAAGTACACTCCTGTCTGCTCGGGGCGGCTTTTCCTTGTTCTTCATCCGAATATCGCGGTTTTTTCAAACAAAACTCCTTCGAAGCGTTCTTATACCCGACGAAAACTCTTTCGGAGCGTGGAGGCGCAACAGGCGCCGACCGGGTGAGTGCCGAGCGGAGCTCACAAAGTACGCAGCCGCGCGCCCGCTGTTCGCCCTTTGGGCGGGGCGCATGGCGGCAAGTGGCATAATCTGCCGAGGTGACCCACCTCGGCAGCGATGTCGCTCTTACGCGAGCGCCGAAGGTTCCCCCTAAAATCGTGGGGCCCCTCCGGGGGGAATGATTTTTGGGGGAACCCGCAGGAGGGGGTCATTGTATTCCCACGCTCGGGGCACTTCGCCCGATCGAGGGTGCTTGAGTTCGCACTCCCTTATTCGAAGCGTTCTTAGACCCGACGGACGCTCTTTCGAAGCGTGGAGGCGCAACAGGCGCCGACCGGGTGAGTGCCGAGCGGGGCTCTCAAAGTACGCAGCCGCGCGCCCGCTGTTCGCCCTTT
The DNA here is from genome assembly GCA_018713795.1 of Candidatus Limadaptatus stercoripullorum. Taxonomy (GTDB): domain Bacteria; phylum Bacillota; class Clostridia; order Christensenellales; family CAG-917; genus Limadaptatus; species Limadaptatus stercoripullorum. The sequence goes on along the minus strand of DVOE01000022.1, from coordinate 8,481 downwards.
GGGCGGGGCGCATGGCGGCAAGTGGCATAATCTGCCGAGGAAGTTTCCTCGGCAGCGATGTTGCTCTTGCGCGAGTGCCGAAGGTGCCCCCTAAAATCGTGGGGCCCCTTCGGGGGGGAATGATTTTTGGGGGAACCCGCAGGAGGGGGTTATTGTATTCCCACGCTCGGGGCACTTCGCCCGATCGAGGGCGTTTGACCTCGCACTCACTCATTCGGAGCGCCCCTAGACCCGACGAGCGAACTTTATGAGAATCCCTTTTATCCTCTGACGAGGAGTTTGCTTCTGCCCGGTGGTATTGACACGGTGGACAGTATGATATAATATTTAAAAGAACTGTTGGATTCCTTCTGATTCAGCAATACACAAACGGGGGGGATAAAGATGTACAAAGGGAAGAAGTGCAACATATTTATCTGTTACCGAGGGCGCAAAGACGGACAAGGAGATGCTGCCGCGGCGTGCCTCTATAAAGGGCTGAACGAGATCGCAGAATTCAAGCCGTTCTATGCTGATGGAATTCTGGTTGCCGGTGTAGACAATTTTAAGAATGCATCCCGGCAAGTGCTCGAGGAGACGAAAGTTTTCATATTACTGCTTACCCCGGGATTTTTTGACGAGTGTTCCCACCGTGACGACATGGTCAAGGATGAGATACAGACCGCGCTAAACAACGCGCGCATACGGTTCATCCCGATCGTGTTGCCGGGGTTTGACGCGAAACGAGAATTCACGAAAGAAGTGAGCGATCTCTTCGAGGGCAATTTTGAAGACAGGATAGAACATGTTTCCCCCATCGAATGGCACGATCCCGGCAGATTTGAGATCAAGGACCAACTCGTAAGGATGATAAGCCGCATCTTAGATGATTGCGACGAAGACAACGCCGTAGCACAGGCTGCCTCCGATGATATGGCGATCGGTAAGGGCGCAGATATTAAAACAGCTTATTTGACAATAAAAAACGGCGTTTTGACTGAGTGCAACAGAAAAGTGAAAGGAGAATTGATCATCCCGCACGGCGTGCCGAGCATAGGAGCGCATGCCTTCGATGGCTGCACCTCACTCACCTCGGTCATCATACCGGACAGCGTGACGGACATAGGGGACATTGCCTTCCAAGGCTGCACCTCACTAGCCTCTGTCACTATCGGAAACGGCGTGACGAGTATAGGGGTCGGCGCCTTCTGGGGTTGCAAGTCTCTGACCTCTGTCGCTATCGGTAAGAGCGTGACGAGTATAGGGAACGCCGCCTTCGGTTATTGCACTTCACTCACCTCTGTCGCCATCCCAAATAGTGTGAAGAGCATAGGGAAAGCCGCCTTCTATGGCTGCGACTCTCTCAAGTCAGTCTATATCACGGATATCAAGAAATGGTTGGCGATAGATTTTAGCGACGAATTTGTCAATCCGTTGTATTATGCGAAAAATTTGTATCTTAACGGCGAACTCGTCACCGACCTTGTCATTCCCGATGGCGTGAAGAGCATAGGGAGAAAAGCGTTTTGCGGCTGCGATTCACTCACTTCTGTCACCATCCCGAACAGCGTGACAAGCATAAAGGACTATGCCTTCGATGGTTGCGACTCTCTCACCTCTGTCACCATCGGGAGCGGCGTGACGAGCATAGGGATCTCTGCCTTCTCGGATCGCACCGGTTTGACCTCGCTTCATTACACAGGTGATATGGCGAGCTGGCTTGAAAAGACCTGGCACGACAAGATTATGTCGAGAGACCTGGTGCTGTATATCGACGGCAACAAGGTCGAGGGAGAGGTCGTCATTCCTGACGGAACAGTCGCGATCCGGGCCGATGCATTTTCGGGTCAAACGAGCCTCACCTCGATCGTTATCCCGAACAGCGTGACGAGCATAGAGGACTATGCCTTCCGGGGTTGCAACTCTCTCACCTCTGTCACTATCCCGAACAGCGTGACGAGCATAGGGATCTCTGCCTTCTCGGGCTGCACTTCTCTCGTTTCCGTCACCATCCCTGACGGCGTGACGAGCATAGGGTACGGTGCCTTCTGGGGGTGCACCTCTCTCACCTCTGTCATCATCGGAAACGGCGTGACAAGCATAGGGGGTGCGGCCTTCCGGGATTGCACCTCTCTCACTTCGATCATCATTCCCGGCAGCGTGACGAGCATAGGGGACCAGGCCTTTGGTTATTGCCCATCGCTCGAAACCCTGACTGTAGCTCCGGGCAACCCCAAGTATCACAGCGCGGGCAATTGCGTGATCGAGACCGCGACCAGCACGCTCATCCAAGGCTGCAATAACAGCGTCATCCCGTCGGACGGCAGCGTGACAAGCATAGGAGACTACGCCTTCCGAGGATGCACCTATCTCACTTCGATCACCATTCCTGACAGCGTGACGAGCATAGAGGACTCTGCCTTCCGGGGTTGCAACTCTCTCACCTCTGTCACTATCCCGAACAGCGTGACGAGCATAGGGAGTTGTGCCTTCGCGTATTGCGACTCTCTCACCTCTGTCACTTTTGAGGGGACAATGGCGGAGTGGAATTCTGTGGATAAGGGCTCGTCGTGGAAGTATAATTGCCCGTTCACCGAAGTCGTGTGTTCGGACGGGGTGGTGGCTGTTTGAGGATGTATAAAACTCCCGAGGGGAGCAATACTATCTCCGGAAGGGCGAAAGCCCATGCGGGGTAGCCCCCCGAAAGGAGTTGTGGAATGGAAAACAGCAGATCCAAAGCAAACAGCAAAGCAGACGCGTCCGAAAGCGGCAGCCGTGCGCAGCAGCCTTCCGGCAAGGGCAAGGCGGGCGCGAAGGCGTCCGGCAGGAACAAGGCGTGCAAGGATTGCAAGTAAGCTCCGTGTGAGGAGAAGGGACCCGCGCGAGACGCGGGTCTTTTCTTTTATTCCGCTCCGCTATTGTCCGCGCGCGGAGAGGGGAGCGGCGCGTATCGGGCTTAGTCCGCTGCGGGATATCGGGCGTTCGGCGGGGAAAACGGAGGGCGAAATTATAAACAATTAAACTTTTTTCCGAGGGGCGTATTGACACGCCCCCGCTCATAAAGTATCATGGGATATAGCGAAAAAGAATATCAAGCGGTCGGGAGGCGGCGGTTTGAGAGATCTGACCGGTGGCGTATCGCATCGCTCAAAGGAGGACTTATGGACAATGTCACGATGGCAAGGATCAACCTGTTCGACGTGCTGCGCAACATCGAGGATCTTTGCGAAATGGACCCCGAATCCAAGGCTCTCATCAAAGACGAGAACCTGGGCGTGGAATTCAATGTGCCCGAAGTCGGCAGCGCCGTGCTCACCTTCAAGGACGGCAAATGCACCTTCACGCGGGGCAAGGGCAAATCCGCTCTCAAGCTTTACTTTGCCTCTCCCGAGCACTTCAACAACCTGATCTCGCCTCCCGTCGATCCCAAGACGGGCAAGCCCAAGATGGTCATCCCCATCTTCTACAATGTGTTCAAGGTCGGTTTCCTGCTCAACACCTTCACCAAACTTGCGGACAGGCTGTCTCATTATCTCCAGCCCGATCCCGCCGAGAAGGACAAGCTGCTTGAGGATCCCGAGTACTTCAAGACCAACACCATCCTCACCGCATACACCGCGTTCTACGCGATGAGCGAGATCGCCAACAGCGATTTCGTGGGCAAGGCGATCGCCAAGCGTATGCCCGACGGCGTCATCGCGTGCGAAGTCGGCGGCACCGATCTTGCGATGAACATCACCGTCAAGGATCACCGTTTCGTCACCAACAAGGGCAAAGTGGAAGCGCCGCGCGCGACCATGATATTCGGCGATCTGCAGTTCGCGCACGATCTGCTCAACGGCAAGACCTCCAGCTTCACAGGCATGGGCACGGGTCAGTTCCAGGTCTACGGCTTTGTCGAAATGCTCGAACAGATGGCGAAGTTGCTCAGCCAGGTCAGCATCTATCTCGCCTAAGGAGGATATTATGCAACTCAGCTACGAACCCAAGAAGATATACGATGTCACCAAGAGCCAGGAAGCGTTCAAGCGCGCGCTCAAAGTCGTGCCCGCCGGCATCTACGGGCACCTCGGCCCCTCCGAAGGCTGCATGATCCCCGTCAGCTCCTATCCGCTCTTCATGTCCAAGGCGAAGGGCGCCTATTTCTGGGATGTCGACGGCAACAAGTTCATCGACTACATGTGCGCCTACGGCCCCAACTTCCTCGGCTACAACGATCCCGATGTCGACGCCGCCGCCTTCGAACAGCTCAAGAAGGGCAATTGCGTCACGCTCGCGTCCGAGCTCCTCATCGAGTTCGCGGAGGAGATGGTGAACACCATCAACATGGCGGATTGGGCATTCTTCGCCAAGAACGGCGGCGACGCCACTTCCTTCGCCGTCATGATCGCCCGCGCCTACACCAATCGCAAGAAGGTCGTGCTCGTCAGCGGCTACTATCACGGCGTCGCTCCCTGGATGCAGAAGCTCGGTTATGCCGGTATCACCGAAGAGGATATCGCGAACAACCTCTACATCGATTGGAACGCCCCCGATCAGTTCGAGAAGCTCATCAAGAAGTACCCCGGACAGATCGCCGCGCTCATCGCCACGCCCTACTATCATCCCACTTTCGTCGACAACCAGCTGCCCCCCGAGGGCTATTGGCAGAAGATGCGCAAGCTCTGCGACGACAACGGCATCATCCTCATCTTCGACGATGTCCGCGCCGGCTTCCGTATCGACGAGAAGGGCAGTGACTACCACTACGGCATCAAGTCCGATCTCTCCTGCTTCTGCAAAGCCATTGCGAACGGCTACAATGTCTCCGCGGTCTGCGGCGTCGAGAAACTCAAGAACGCCACTTCCGACATCATGTACACCGGCAGCTATTGGCTCTCCGCCGTTCCCTTCGCCGCAGGTATCGCCACCATCCGCAAGGCAAAGGCGACCCACGCCGTCGAAGAGAACGCCAAGAAGGGTATCAAACTCACCGAAGGGCTCAAAGAAGTCGCAAAAGACAACGGCTTCGACCTCCGCGTGACCGGCGAACCCGCCATGTTCTATATGCGCCTCGGCAACGACTTCCCCTCCACCATCCTGCATCAGGAGTGGGTCGCCGAGTGCGTCAAACGCGGCGTGTTCTTCACCTCTCACCACAACCACTTCATCAACTCCGCCCTCACCGACGCCGATATGCAGTACACCTGGGAAGTCGCGGACGAAGCGTATAAGATCGTGAAGAGGAATCATCCGGACGCCAACTATATCAAATAAAACGCCGCATTAAAACGCCGCTATTCGGCGAATAACTGCGTCAGCGCTTCCCGCCCGACCGCTTATGTACGACAAGTACACCGCGCGTCCGTTCGGGAGGCGCTTTCTTGTTCTTCATCCGAATATCGGCGTTTTACCCGTTCCTATTTAAGGGAAGGGGAGTGATCCCGCCGCTATTCGGCGAATAACTGCGTCAAAGCCGCCTTGAACTCGCACAGCATTTGATGGAGAGCCCCTTCGGGGTCCCCGCAAACATCGCCGCAGGCGATTTTGCGGGGTAATGCACTCCTGTCCGCGGGCGTTTCGTTTCCTTGTCTGACACGAAATATCGGCGTTTTACTCGTTTCTACATAGCCGCCAATTAGGGACGGGGCTGCCCTGGTACCGCTGCGCGCTACCAGTCATACCCCCGTCCCTCTTTGGCTGATGGGGATACTACTCCGGGGTTCAAGCGGCGGAATGCACTCCTTACTCTTTCGGAGCGTTCTCTATATGCGCACTACACTTGATCCCTGCCAACAGGGGGGCGGGGCTATGTGCACTTCGGGGGCGCGAATGCTTGCTCGCGGGCGCGCGGGGTGCTACAATTTGCGTATGGTGCATATCGGCAATTCCTGGGACCAAAAGCTCGCGGGCGTGTTCGCTTCGGAGGAATATCTCGCCTTGCGCGAATTCCTTAAGGAAGAGTACCGCACGCGGGTCATATATCCCGACATGAAGGATATATTCAACGCGCTGGTCTATACTCCTTACGAGAAGGTGCGGGTGGTCATCCTCGGGCAGGATCCCTATCACGGTCCCGGGCAGGCGCACGGGCTGAGTTTCTCGGTGCGGCCGGGAGTGCCGGCGCCGCCGTCGCTGGTCAACATCTTCAAGGAGATAGAGAGCGAGCTCGGGGTGCGCAACACTTCGCCTTATCTCGTCCCTTGGGCGGAGAGGGGAGTGCTGCTCCTGAACGCCGTGCTGACCGTGCGCGCGGGACAGGCGGGATCGCACCGCGGCAGGGGTTGGGAGAAGGTGACGGACTCGGTCATATCGCTGCTGGATGAGCGGGAGGAGCCCGTCGTGTTCATGCTTTGGGGCGCGCCGGCGCGCGCAAAAAAGGCGCTCATCACCTCGCCTCGGCACCTCGTTCTCGAATGCCCGCATCCCTCGCCGCTGTCCGCGTACGCCGGATTCTTCGGGTGCGGACATTTCCGCAAGGCGAACGAGTTTTTGACCGAACACGGACTTGAGCCCATCGATTGGCGCACTTAAACACGGAGATATGTCATGACGATAGATATAGAGAGGATAAATTTCCTCGCTCGGAAGGCTAAGAGCGAGGGGCTGACGGACGAAGAGAAGGCGGAGCAGGCGGCGCTCAGGCGCGCGTTTGCGGACAGTGTGAAGGCGGATCTCCGCGCGCAGCTTGAGAACACTTACATCAAGCGCGAGAGCGGCGAGATCGTGCGGCTGACGGCGCGGGTGTCCTCCGAAGAAGAAGAGAACTGATACGGCGTCCCGCCGGGCGGCGGGGCGAAGAGAGAGAAATACAGGAGAGAGAAAAAATGAGCGGTGCGGGTTATACGGCACTGGGGTTTGTGCTTATATTCGTCGCGACGGCTGCGGGCGCGGCTGTGGTGTTCTTTTTCAAGAAGGACATCTCTCCGCGCGTCAACACTTTGATACTCGGGTTTGCGGCGGGCATAATGATCGCCGCGTCCATTTGGTCGCTCATCGTGCCTTCCCTCGAGGGCGCGGAGCAGACTTACGGCGAGGATATCTATTGGATCCCCGCCGCCGTCGGCATAATCGTCGGCGGTATCTTCCTCACCGTCCTCGATAAGCTCGTCCCGCACTTCCACAGCGGCACCAGCGAGAACGAAGGTAAGAACGCGGCGAATGTCAATATGTCCACAAAGCTCTTCCTCGCCGTCACCATCCACAATATCCCCGAAGGGCTCGCCGCCGGCGTGGTGTTCGGCGCGGCTGCCGTCGTGGGGACGGAGGCGGCTTATCTGTCTGCGCTCGTGCTCGCGATAGGCATGGCGGTGCAGAATTTCCCCGAGGGCATCGCCGTCGCGCTCCCGTTGCACGCCGCGACGGGCAGCAAGGTCAAAGCCTTCCTTTACGGCGCCGCGAGCGGCATTGTCGAACCCGTCTTCGCGCTCGTCGGCTACTTCCTGACTTCGTTCGTCGAGGTGCTGCAGCCCTGGCTCCTCGCCTTCGCCGCCGGCGCAATGCTCTTCGTCGTCGCCGAAGACCTCATCCCCGACGCCAAATTGCAGGACAATCCCCACCTCGGCACCTGGGGCGTGGTCGCCGGCTTCGTGCTCATGATGGTGTTGGATGTCGTGCTCGGCTGACCGCCGCACCGCCCGCGACAAATTCTTGTCAAAACGCTTGTACATTTTCCGCCACCGTGCTATAATACGCAAGCCGTGGGGGCGTGGCTCAGGTGGTAGAGCGATGCGTTCGCAACGCATAGGTCAGGGGTTCGAGTCCCCTCGTCTCCACCAAAATCCGAAGGACACCGCAAAGTCGGTGTCCTTCGGATTTTATGTAGCCGGCAGGGGAGCGATCCGCGCGCACTCCGAACTCCGAGCGTAACGGAAAACAAATGCTCAAACACCGCCGGAGGCGTGATGATAGACTCTCGCGCGGGTTCGGCGGCGGCGCAGCCGACGCTTTCGCCCTCGCCGTCGCCCGAGCGGAACGATCGGCTCGCAAATCTATATCCCCCGTCAGACATCCGCCCTTATGGCGAAGCTCCCCTCGTCTCCACCACCAAACGCAATGAGAGGCGCACCTTGCGCCCTTTTTGCGTGTCTCGGGTCTCGGCACGTACGCCAAGTACGCTCCCTCATCCTCGCACTTAAAAGAACGCACACGGGGTCCCCGTAAAGTACCGGAGCAAGCTTTGCGCGCGAGGACACTTTATGGGGTTTCATCGCATCCCCTCATTGCGTTTGGATAATTAGATAGGTTAGATTTTACATCGTTTTACTCCACCACCATAAACAAACGGCATCGCGGAAGCGGTGCCGTTTGTTTATGGCGGCGTAGCCGAGCCGCTCGTTTATTCAAGCACCCGCCACAGTGCCATAAATCCGTTTTTGCCTATGGTATACGCTTGCAGAAATCGTTTGATTTTGCTATAATATTAAAAAACATGAGAGTGGTATTGAATTGAAAAATTTATTTAAATATGCTACAAAAGAACTTTCACAAGACGCTTTTCTTTGTTGGCTGTTTGCAAATTAT
>DVOE01000021.1 GCA_018713795.1 Candidatus Limadaptatus stercoripullorum | reverse complement strand
CGGGAAGCGCGGCGGAAAGCGTCCCGAGGTGCAGTCCCGCGACGATGTCGTCGGTGACCACGGCGACCTTCTTGCCGGCGATGAAAGGACGGAGCACGCGGGCGGCGTCTTTCAGGACGCCGCGCTCCGCGATCACCGGATAAGTGCGTTCTCCCGCGCGGACGGTGATTTCCATAAGCGATGTTCTCCTACCATATCCCGAGGATGAGCCAACCGTTTTCGGCATATAACCCCCGGGTTTTGTATGTTCAGTCGCGGTCTTGCGCCGCGTGCAGTTTTTTCACTCTGTCCTTTTCGACGGACAGTTTGACGCTGTTTCCGCCCTCGAGCAGTCCGAACAATCCCGCCCTGTCGCCCGCGTCCAGCGCGTCGGCGTAGCTCGTGAGCCTGCCTGCCAGCGCGCGTATCTCGCGGGAGAGGAAGTCGGCGTTGTCGGTCATGAGTTCGGTCCACATGGCGGCGTTCATGCGCGCCACGCGGGTCATGTCGCGGAAGCTCCCCGCCGAGTAGCCGTAGTGTTTTTCGGCGCTCTCGGACTGCACATACGCCGACGAGACGACATGTGCGAGCTGGGAGGTGTACGCGATCATTTTATCATGTTCGGCGGCGTCCGTCACCACCGCGCCGCCCGCGCCCGCGTCGGTGTACATCTTTTTGAGCAGGGCGAGCTTTTCGAGGGGAGTGCGCAGGGGGACGAGCAGCACGGAAGCGTTCTCGTAGAGGGAAGCGGTGGAGTGCGCGACGCCGCTGAACTCTCTGCCCGCCATGGGGTGCGCTCCGCAGAAGAACAGCCCGGGAAAGCGCGCCGAGAAGGTTTGCATCATGCTCATGACCGGGCGCTTGACGCCCGCCGTGTCCGTGACGAGAGCGCCTTCGGCGAGCAGGGGAGCGAACTTTTCGAGCACGCCCGGCATCTGCGACGGAGTGAGGGCGAGGACGAATATATCCGCGCTCCCCGCGTTTTCGGGGGTGAGGGCGTCGTCGTAGGCGCCGAGCAAAGCACCCTTCAGCATGGTCTCTTCGTCTTTGTCGAGGGCGAGCACTCTGTAACCGCCCGCGCGGCGCAGAGCGCGTCCGAGCGAGCCGCCCATGAGCCCGAGACCGACTATCGCGACGGTGGTCATTTGTCTCTCTCCTTTCCGACCACGGGCAGCATGACATCCACGCGGCGGACGAGGTCTTCGAACTGTTCGGGACGCAGCGACTGCGCGCCGTCCGAGAGGGCGTGCGGCGGGTCGTTGTGCACTTCGATCTCAAGCCCCTGCGCGCCCGCGCCGACCGCGGCGAGGGAGAGGGGGAGCACAAGTCTCGCGTGCCCCGAAGCGTGGCTGGGGTCGACGAGGACGGGGAGATGGGTAAGCTCTTTGAGCACGGGGATCGCCGAGAGATCGAGGGTGTTGCGGGTGTAGGGCTCGAAGGTGCGTATGTCGCGCTCGCAGAGGATGATATCGTTGTTGCCCTCGGACATGATATATTCGGCGCTCATCAGCCATTCCTCGACGGTGGCGGCGAGACCGCGCTTGAGAAGGATGGGCTTGCCGGACTTGCCGAGCTCTTTGAGCAGCTCGAAATTCTGCATATTGCGCGCGCCGACCTGGATGAGGTCGACATCCTCGTAGAGCGGGAGATACTTGGCGTCGACTATCTCCGTGCAGACGGGCATCCCCGTCTCGCGCTTGGCTTCGGAGAGCAGCCTGAGCCCCTCTTCGCGCAGTCCCTGGAAGGCGTAGGGCGAGGTGCGGGGCTTGAACGCGCCGCCGCGCAGCACCGTCGCGCCCGCCGCCTTGACCGCCTTTGCCACGGCGATGAACTGCTCGGCGCTCTCCACCGCGCAGGGGCCCGCGATGAGTTGGAAATGTCCTCCGCCGAACTTGTGCCCGCCGATATCGACGACGGTGTCCTCGGGGTGGAACTTGCGGTTGGCGTTTTTGAAGGGTTCCTGTATGCGCCGCACGGACTCGACGATGTCCAGCGAACGCAAAAGGTCGACATCCACCACCGAAGTGTCGCCTATGAGCCCCATGATGGTGGTGTCCGCGCCGCGGCTCATGTGGATATCCAGCCCCAGCCCCTTTATCCAGCGGACGAGGTTGTCCATTTGTTTTTTGTCGGGATCGTTCTTGACTACGATTATCATATCCTGTTTTCTCCGTGCGCGGGCGCGCCCGCGCTTCCCACTAAAAAACCGCCGTTGGGTACGGCGGTTTTGACTGACTGCTCCGAAGACATGTCGCTGTTACCCGCGCATACCCGAAAGAGGGCTCTTAAAGTAAAAGCCCGCAAAGTAAAAGTAGTAAGCGCGAAGAGAAATGTCTTTCATATCTGCCTCGTTATCAATATAAGACCGCGGCGGCGGGTCTGTCAACGGTTTTTTACCGTTTGCCGCCGTCTCGTCATTCCTGCGGCTCGGGCGCGCTCTTCGCCTCGGGGGAGGCGGTCGCCAGCCCGTAGATACCTATGGCGTCGGAGATGGTCTTTTCCATGGCGAGCCTGCCGTAGGCGTCCACCTCCGCCTTGTTCTTGTCGCCGTGCGTGAGACAGCCCGCGCCGCCTATGCAACCGTTGACGCAAGCCATGCCCTCGATGAAATTGTGGGGCAGCACCCCGCGGGAGGCTTTGAGCAGGGCGGTGCGGCACGCCTCGATGCCGTCGCAGGTGATGGGATTGTAGTCGAAGTCTTCAAAGCCGTGCTCCTTGACCGCCTGTCCCACGGCGTCGGTTATGCCGCCGCTCCTTGCGAAGATCCTGCCGAAATAGGACGCGTTGTCCAGCACTCCCTCGGGGAGGGAAGTGATGTCTATGTCCGCCGCGTCGAACAGCGCCTGCAATTCCTCGAAGGTGATGACCGAGTCGATGTAGGGCGCGACCTCGGGCTTTTGGAACTCCATCTTCTTTGCCGTGCAGGGTCCGATGAACACCACCTTGCAGGGGGAAGAGGTCTCCTTTATGTACTTGGCGATGGTCGCCATGGGGGAGAGGTTCTCCGAGATATGACCGGCAAGATCGGGGAACTGCTTCTTGATGTAATCCACGAACGCCGGGCAGCACGAGGAAGTCAGGAACCCCTTTTCGTGGAGCTCTTCCGCCTCCTTGTACGCCACCATGTCCGCGCCGAGCGCGGCTTCCACCACGCTGAAAAATCCGAGCCGCTGTATGCCCGTCACCACCTGCCCGAGCTTGGCGTAGGTGAATTGGCTCGCGATGGAAGGCGCGACGACCGCGTACATCTTGTAAGCCGTGTTGTCCCGGCTCTTCTTCATCATGTCGATGACATCCAGGATGAAGGACTTGTCGATGATGGCGCCGAAGGGGCACTGATACACGCACGCGCCGCAGGCGATGCACTTGGAGTTGTCTATGCTCGCCGCCTTGCCCTCGTTCATGGATATAGCCTTGACCTTGCAGGAGTTCTCGCAGGGACGGCGGCGGGAGACGATCGCGCTGTAAGGGCAGACCTTGGCGCACTGTCCGCACTCCACGCACAGCGTCTTGTCGATATGCGCCTTCTGCTGATGGTCGAAGGAGATGGCGTTTCTGCGGCAGACATCCTCGCAGCGGTGCGCAAGGCAACCGCGGCAGGCGTTGGTGACTTCGTAGCCGCCGGTGGGGCAGTCGTCGCAGGCGATCTCGATGACTTCGATGACATTGGGATTGGTGCGGTCGCCGCCCATGGCGAGTTTGACCCGCTCCGCGATGATCGCGCGCTCCTTGTAGACGCAGCAGCGCATGGTGGGGACATTGCCGGGGATGATGGTCTTGGGGATGTCCGTGATCCTGTCGAGAAGATCGTCGTTCATCGCGCCGCGCGCGACTTCGCGCAGCACCTTATACTGCAGATATTGGACCTTTGTGTCGAACTTGCGTTGATCTTTGTTTGCCATAGTTTTTGCCGCCTTTGCGGTTTACGATATCATTTTAGCACGATGAACGCGCGTTTGGTGCGTTTCCGCGAAATTTTCCTTGTTTTTACTCAGTCGTAGTTGACCTCGACGACCTTGCCCATTTTTTTCAGGTTTTCGGTGAGCGACTCGACGAGTTTGAGCTTCATCGTTATGTCGATGGGCAGCCCCTGATGGGCGGCGTTGATGCTCTGTCCGACGAAGAAAGTGACATGCGTCGCCTCCTCGAAGAGCATATTGGCGAGCAGCGACGCCCCGTCCTTTTTGGAGGAGTGTTTGGGCGAGAGGTCGGAGGAGGAGAGATAAGCCTCGCTGAGTTCGAGCAGCTTGCGCAGGGTGAGCACCCCTTCGGTGGTGAGGTCTATGCCCTTTATGTAGCCGATGGGCGGCACATCCTTGTCCGGGAACTCGAAGGAGGCGGACACCTTTTCGCCGAGATAGCGCGCCACGATCTGCGAGCTCGTCCCGCCGCACACGATCTTCTTGCCCTCGCCGCCGAGGAAGCGGGAGATATAGAAGTCGTCGCGGTCCTTTTCGACGGGGGGACCCACCATGAGCCTGACGCGGGAGACCTCTCTTATGCGCACCGCTGCGACGGTGGTGTCGTCTCCGGGCTCGCCGACATAGAGGTCGTTGCACGCCCCCGCGAGCAGACACGCCACGCCGCGCGCGGTCATGCCGGGCTCGTGGTGCTCGTCGAGATATTTCATGACATCCCCGCGCAGCCAGCCGAAGTTGAGCAGCATACCTATGCCCGCGTGGATGACGCCGTCGCTCATGAGCACTATGGTGTCGTCGGGCTTCAGCGCGAGGCGGGAGGCGTACACCTTTTTGCCGAGTATGTTATGTTCCTTCCTGTCGAAGTTGCCGCACTTGCCGTCGCGGATGAGGATGGCTTCGGGGTTGTCGAATTCGAACAGCCAGCCCTTGCCCTCGTCGTCGACATGGACGACCGAGAAGGTGGCGTACGCCACGCCGCGGACTTTGCATACGGGCAGCGTCTGCACCACCGTCTCCACGCACTCCTCTATGCCGACATCGTTGGATATCATGGTGCAGAGGATCTTGGAAGTGAGGGTGGCGAGAATGTTCGCCTTGACTCCGCTGCCCAGCCCGTCGGCGAGCACGACGGTGGTGTGTTTGCCGTCCGAAAACTGTTCGACCTTGTCGCCGCACAGTTCCTCGCCCTTCTTGTTGAGGGAAGTATAGCCGGTCTCGAGAAAGAGCTCCATCACTCCTCGTCCTCCGAACGGCTTTGCAAAGTTTCTTTGAGTTTCAGGAGAGCGACCTTGGTCTCCGCGGTGGTCTCGCCGAGCAGGGAAGCGATCTCCTGTGCGACGCGCATCTGTTTTTTGATGACCTCGTCGGTGGTGGCGAGGGTCTCCATCTTGACGGCGTTGAGCTTTTCGTCGTACTCCACGCTGTCCGTGATGTCCTTCATGACGCCGAACAGCACCTTATGCTCGTCGAGCAGCACGACGGACAGCTCCATATAGCGTTTGGTCGCGCGGACGAACACCTTCTTTTTGTTGATATTCTTGCCCATGGCGAGGGCGGCGACGAAATCTTCGCAGTCGAAGCAGTCGAACGCCGTCCTGCCCTTGATGTCGTGATCGGTGACGCCGAGGATGCGCATGGCGCGGGCGTTGATGTCGAGGATCTTGAACTCGTTGTCCATGAGCACGATGCCGTTGGGAGTGTTTTGGATAATCTCGTAGCTCATGGACTCGGCGCGGCTCCTCATGTAGGGGAGGCACATCTCAATGTCCGCGTAGCCGTTGAGCACGGCGATCGCCTTGTCGCGGCAGGTGGAGTAGCCGCACGCGCCGCAGTTGAGTTCGTCCTCGGGGGAATGTTTGCCCGTCTTTTCGAGCACGGCGCGGATATCGCGTTCGCCGGGTACGAAATCGTCGGTCATGAGGCGGGGATGCGCCTCGGTGAGGTCGACTTCGGGGTAGGTGACGGGCGCGCCGTCCGCTGCCGTGGCGGCGTATTTGCGCACGGCTTCGCCGCCCTTTACGGCGCCGCCCTTGCCGGCTATGCGGCAGGGACCGCCCGTGCAGGCGTATTCACAGCAGTTCATCTCGAGGAACAGCCCGTCCAGGGAATCTATCTCGGAGAGCACCTCGGCGCAGCGGTCGACGCCGTCCACCGCGACATACTCGTAGCCGCCCGGCAGCTCGTCGAAGGACTTGATTATGCCGCTCGGCACGGGATAGTAGCGGGCGCGGTTGAGTTCGCGCTCGCCTTCCGCGGGGGAGGGGAGAGCCTCGGGGTCGATGTTTTTCAGGCGGAAGAGCCCCAGGAGATCTTCAAAGGTCAGCACCGCGTCGATGATGCCGCTCTCGTGCCCTTCGCGCTTTTTGGCGATGCAGGGCCCGATGAAGACGATCGCCGCCTCCGGGAAGCGTTTTTTGAGCATACGCGCGTGCGCCACCATGGGGGAGGGCACGGGCGCGAGATAGCGCAGCGCCGCGGGGTAGTAAAGCTGGATCATCCTGTTGACCGCGGGGCAGGCGGAGGTGATGAAGTTCTTGAACCCTCCCGCGGAGAGCAGTTTCGCGTACTCGTCGGTCACCGCCTTGGCGCCCACCGCCGTCTCCTCGACGAGGGCGAAGCCCAGGGCATAGAGGGCGGCTTTGACCTTTTCGGGGTCGTTTATGCCCAGCCCGGACACGAAGGAGGGGGCGAGGCTGACGACCACGGGACGGGTCTCGCGCGCGGCGAGCAGATCGAGCACCGCGTCCGCCTCGCTGTGCACCTGCTTTGCGTTCTGCGGGCAGACATGCGTGCAGTGACCGCAGAGTATGCACTTCTGCTCGATTATCTTTGCCTGATGGTTCTCGTAGCGTATGGCTTTGACGGGACACTCGCGCAGGCAGCGGAAGCAGTCCTTGCACTTGGCGTTTTTGAAATCCAGATAGACGGTGCCTGACATGGTATTATCGCGATCGGCTGTCGCGGCGTTGCCGCTCATATACGCGCGCCGCGCCCTTGCGGGCGCGCGCGACGAAAGACGCCGCGGCTCACGCCGCGGCGACTACGGTCATTTGACCTTCTTCACGACCACATCGTTGAAGAAGTCGAGCACATTTTCGGGCTTTACGGCATAGTAGTCGTCGTCAACGGTCACGCTGACGCCGTTCTCGCCGCATTTGCCCATGCAGAAGGTGCCCGCGAGCTCGACGCTCTCGCCGAGATCGTGCTTGTTGATGAGATATTGGAGCTCTTCCACCACCTGGCGGGAACCCTTGAGATGGCAGGAACTGCCTATGCAAACAGTGACTTTGACCATAACTCCCTCTCTTATCGAGTCTTATTCGTAGTCGACGACATCCACCCAGTGGAGCAGGAACTCGCGCTCCTCTTTCTTGCCCTTGACCATCTGCGACGCGGCGACGATGGGCACCCACTTTTGGACATACTGCTTAGCGGTGTCGCTCTTCAGGCAGAAGAGGTCGAGATACTTCTCGGCGATATTCATCTTGCCCGCCAACCAGAAGAGGAGATAGGTGCGCGCCACATCCGCGGAGGCGTTGCCCTGGGTCGCGTGCGACCAGTCGATGATATAGGGCGTGCCGTCCGTCGAGATGATGATATTGCTGGGGTTGAAGTCGCCGTGGCACACCTTGTTGTGCTTGGGCATGGCTTCGAGGCGGGTGTGCAGGTCGTAGCGGATGGTCGCGTTGAGATCCGCCTGGGAGATCTTGCGGTTCATCTTGTCCTTGAGCTTGTTGAGCAGGGGAGCGCGCTTGGAGTGCACTTCCATTTGGAGGTCGACGAACAGCTCGAGATACTCGTCCAGCTTGTCGGGATTCTCGTCCATGAGCTGCTGCAAGGTCTTGCCGGGTATGTAATCCATGATTATCGCCCATCTGCCGTTGACCTTGGTGACTTCGTTGAGCTTGGGAATATTCAGCCCGGTCTCCTCGACGCGCGCCTGATTGAGCGCCTCGTTGAGGATGTCCGCCTTGGAGTAGTGCTCGTCAAAGAGCTTGATGACATTGTCCCCGTCGCGGTAGACGGTCTTGGTCGTGCGGACGGCGATAACTTTGTCTGTTTTCATATTCCCTCCTTATTTGCCGTAGTAGGCGTTCAGATACATTTGCTTGATCTCGCTCATGAGCGGGTAGCGGGGGTTGGCGCCGGTGCACTGATCGTCGAACGCCTGCTCGGTCATCTCGTCCAGCCTGTCCAGGAAGTCCTTCTCGTCGATGCCGTACTCGCGGATGGTCTTCTTGATGCCGACATGCGCCTTGAGCTTGTCGATGGCGGCGATGAGCCCTTCCAGCTTCTCGGTGTCGTTCTTGCCCTTGATGCCGAGATAATCGGCGACTTCGGCGTACCTCGCGAGGGTGTGAGGATGGTCATACTGCGGGAAGGTGCCCATCTTCACGGGGACTTCGGCGGCGTTGAAACGCAGCACCTCGTCGATCATCAGCGCGTTCGCCACGCCGTGGGGCAGGTGGTGGAAAGCGCCGAGCTTGTGAGCCATGGAGTGGCACACGCCGAGGAATGCGTTCGCAAACGCCATGCCCGCCATGGTCGCGGCGTTCGCCATCTTTTCGCGCGCCACGGGATCGTTCGGACCGTTGTCGTAGGCGCGGGGCAGGAACTCGAAGATGGTCTTCAGGCTCTTGAGCGCCAGACCGTCGGTGTAGTCGGTCGCCATCATGGACGCGATCGCCTCGAGGTCGTGGGTGACGGCGTCGATACCGCTCGCGGCGGTCAACCCCTTGGGCGCGTTCATCATCATGTCAGCGTCGACTATCGCCATGTCGGGCATGAGCTCGTAGTCGGCGAGGGGATACTTGACGCCCGTGTTCTCGTCGGTGATGACGGCGAAGGGAGTGACTTCGCTGCCCGTGCCGGCGGTGGTGGGGACGGCGATGAAGTACGCCTTCTCGCCCATCTTGGGGAAGGTGTAGACGCGCTTCCTGATGTCCATGAACCTCATGGCGAGATCCATGAAGTCGACTTCGGGATGCTCGTACATCACCCACATGATCTTTGCCGCGTCCATCGCCGAGCCGCCGCCGACGGCGATGATGCAGTCGGGCTCGAAGGCGCGCATCGCGGCGGTGCCTTCTTTGGCGCAGCCGAGGGTGGGATCGGGAGCGACATCGAAGAAGGTGGTGTGCGCGATGCCCATCTCGTCCAGCTTGGCGGTGATGGCCTTGGTATAACCATTATGATACAAAAAGCTGTCGGTTACAATAAAAGCTTTCTTTTTTCCCATGACATTTTTAAGTTCGTCAAGGGCGACGGGCAGGCAGCCCTTCTTGATATACACCTTTTCGGGTGCTCTGAACCAAAGCATGTTTTCTCTCCTTTCCGCGACGGTCTTGATGTTGATGAGGTGTTTCACGCCGACATTCTCGCTGACGCTGTTGCCGCCCCAGGTGCCGCAGCCGAGGGTGAGGGAGGGGGCGAGTTTGAAGTTGTAAAGGTCACCGATGCCGCCCTGCGAAGAGGGGGTGTTGATGAGTATGCGGCAGGTCTTCATGCGATGGGTGTATTCCTCGATCTTGGCGGTCTCTTTGATCGCGTCGACATAGAGGGAAGCGGTGTGGCCGTAGCCGCCGTCCGCGATGAGGTGTTCGGCTTTGTCGAGGGCGTCCTCGAAGTCCTTGGCACGGTACATGGCGAGGACGGGGGAGAGCTTCTCGTGCGCGAACTCTTCGGAAATGTCCACGCTGGTCACTTCGCCGATGAGCACTTTCGCAGTCTCGGGCACGGTGACTCCGGCGAGAGCGGCGATCTTGAAGGCGGACTGACCGACGATCTTGGCGTTGAGCGCGCCGTTGATGATGATGGTCTTGCGCACCTTCTCGAGCTCGGCGTCCTTGAGGAAGTAGGCGCCGCGGGCGGCGAATTCCTTCTTGACCTTGTCGTACACCTTGTCGAGCACGATGACCGACTGCTCGGAGGCGCAGATCATGCCGTTGTCGAAAGTCTTGCTGTGGATGACGCTGTTGACGGCGAGCAGGATGTTCGCGGTATCGTCGATGATGGCGGGAGTGTTGCCCGCGCCCACGCCGAGGGCGGGTTTGCCGCTGGAATACGCGGCTTTGACCATGCCGGGACCGCCCGTCGCGAGGATGATGTCCGACTCTTTCATGAGCAGGTTGGTCATCTCGAGGGAGGGGATGTCGATCCAGGAGATGATGCCCTCGGGCGCGCCCGCCTTGACGGCGGCTTCGAGGACGACCTTGGCGGCGGCGATGGTGCAAGCCTTGGCGCGCGGATGGGGACTGATGATGATGCCGTTGCGCGTCTTAAGAGCGATGAGCGTCTTGAAGATGGCGGTGGAAGTGGGGTTGGTGGTGGGGATGACCGCACCAATGACGCCCACGGGCTCGGCGATCTTCTTGATGCCGTACGCCTTGTCCTCTTCGATGACGCCGCAGGTCTTCACATGCTTGTAGGCATTGTAGATGTACTCGGCGGCGTAATGGTTCTTGATGACCTTGTCTTCCACCACGCCCATGCCGGTCTCCGCGACAGCCATTTTGGCAAGCGGGATGCGCTGCTGATTGGCAGCGGTCGCCGCGGCGAAGAAAATGGCGTCCACCTGCTCCTGCGTGTACTCGGCGAACTTCTTCTGCGCGGCGCGCACGGTAGCGAGAGCAGCTTCGAGCTTTTCAACGCTGTCGACAACTTGATACTTGGTGCAGTCTTCCATATCGGTCTCCTTGCTATTTGTCTTCTTTGCTGAGGATTTCTTTGAGGCGGGCGGAAAGTACCGCGAGAGAAGCCGCCATGTTTTCGTTTTTGACCGCGACGGTGGAGGGGAGGGAGAGCCCCGCGAGCGAGAAGTTCCAGATTGCCCTTATCCCCGCGGACACCAGCCTGTCCGCCATCGTCTGCGCGAATTTCGCGGGCAGGGTGAGGATCGCCATCTTGACGCCCAGCCTGCGCACGATGTCTTCCAGCTTTTCAATGCCGAAGATCTTTTTGCCGTGCACCTCCGTGCCGGCGAGAGCGGGATCGGGGTCGAAACCCGCCACTATGTTGAGCCCGTATTTCCCGAACCCTTCGTAGCCGAGCAGCGCCTGTCCGAGCTTGCCGACGCCGACGATGACCGCGTCCTTCTCGTTGTCGTAGCCCATGAAACTCTCGATGTCGCGGACGAGGTCGGGAATGAAGTAGCCGACTTTGGGCTTGCCTTCGCTCACCACCGCCATGGAGAGATCCTTTTTGACGACGGCGGGATTCTCCTGCATGGCGCGCGCGAGCTCCACCGAAGAGATGTACTCGTCGCCCGCCGCCTCCCGCGCTTTCAGGTAGGCAAGATACCCCGGCATCCTGTGCAGGGTCGCAAGAGATATGCTTCTGTCGTTGTCCGCCATACTGCCTCCTGCGGTTACGAACCGTATCGATATAAAAAATATCGTTACTTCGCGTATCGATTACGATTATATTCGGCGGGCACGGGGCTGTCAACCGAAATGAGGGCGCAAAACAAAAAATTTTTCGGAGCGGGGGAGAGGGGAGCCACGCGCGTCGCGCGGGCGCGTTAAATAGGTTGAAAGAGGAATTGCGGCGTGAGGTTGAAAGAGGAACTGCGGCGTGCTAAAATATGTTCGGCGCAGCTTGCGCGAGAGGTGTGCGATGACCGCAGATATAGGAAAGAAGAGGATATTCGCGTTGGTGTGGCGGCTGCTCGGGCTGGGCATCGGCATCTACGGCAGTGTGGTCATGTTCGGGATGTCGCTCGGCTCGACCATGCTCGTCTATTTCACAATGTAGACCAACCTGTTCGTGCTCGCCATGTTCGCCGTGCTCGCGGTCATGACCGCCGTGCAGATAGCCCGCGACGGCGCGGAAGGGGAGGTCGCACACCTGAACTGTTCGCTGGAACTGGCGGTTACCTTTTACATAACCATCACTTTCGTGGTCTATTGGACGCTGCTGTCCTGGCAGAACTTCGGCATGTCGGGCGACACCGCGGCGGTGGAGTTCACGGTGTCCAACTACATAGTCCACGGCATAGTGCCGATCTTTGCGATCGTCGACTGGATCCTCTTCCTGCCCCACGGCAGAGTCGCGCGCTCGGCGCCGCTCAAATGGCTCGCCTATCCAATCATCTACGCGATCTTCATCTTCATCCGCGCCGAAGTCGGCGGCGTGCTTTACGGCACCTCGCGCTATCCCTACCCATTCATAGATGTCGACCTCATCGGCGGCTGGGTGGCGGCGGTCGTGCCCGTCATGGCGGCGGCGTTCTACGGCCTCGGACGGCTGTATGTGCTCGCCGACATGAAGATAGCCTCCCGCCTCTCCCGCTCCGTCCCCGAGTATATCCGCCTCGAACGCTGACCCGGTTTTATACAAATCGGCAAGAGGATGCGCACACTCCTTCGGAGCGTGCCTGACCCCCGCACACACTTTTTCGAAGACGGAATAACGCGCTTGAACCTGCACAAAAATTATTCGAAGTGTTCTTAGACACGACGGGCGCTTTTTTTGGGTGTCCCTATACCCGTACCACATTCTTCGAAGACGGAATCACGCGCCTGATCCCGCACAAAGCTTGTGCGGGGTGTTCTTAGACACGCTGGGCGCCCTTTCAAAGAGTCCCGATATCCGTACTACAATTTTTCGAAGACGGAATAACGCGCCGCTCAGCCAAACTTTCACAGGCGGCGAAGCCGCCGCTTGAAAGTCGCGGCGCGCTCTTTGAGTGCCGAGC
>DVOE01000020.1 GCA_018713795.1 Candidatus Limadaptatus stercoripullorum | reverse complement strand
CGAAGGGCACGGCGACTCGGCTGCCCACCGGGATATCATCCCCCTCGTAGTCGAAAGGTCTGTCTATTTCGGCGGTGGAAATGTCAACGATGACTTCAAGGACCATAGCACTCCGCGAGCCTGTCGAGGATGATGTCAGCAAGGCGGCGCTTGGACATGACCGGATAGTCGGTGACGCTGCCGGCGGCGTCTATGATCGAGATAATGTTGGTGTCGGCGCCGAAACCCGCTCCCTCGCGGGTGACATCGTTGGCGACGGCGAGATCGGCGCGCTTTGCGGCGAGTTTGGCGCGGGCGTTTTTGATGAGATCGTCGGTCTCCGCCGAGAACACGACGAGTTTGCGCCCATCCTTGATCCTGCCGAGCGCCGCCGCTATGTCGGGATTTTTGACGAGTCTCAGCGTCAGCGTCTCGCTCTTGATCTTGGAGGCGCTGTACTCCTCGGGACGGTAGTCGGCGGGAGCGGCAGCCATTATCGCGGCGTCGCACCCCGGGAACAGCCTCAACGCTTCGCGGCACATCTCTTCCGTCGAAGAGACCCTCACGATCTCGCGCATACCTTCGGGCAGAGGGACTTCCACCCGCCCCGCGATGAGGACGACATCCGCGCCCCTTTCGGCGGCGGCTTCGGCGATCGCGAAGCCCATCTTGCCGCTCGAACGGTTGGTGAGATATCTCACCGCGTCCACTTTCTCCTCCGTCGCACCGGCGGTGACGAGCAGCGTCCTGCCCTCGTAATCGCGGCGGGGAGCTATCGCATCGAGGATAGCGGCGACTATGTCCCGAGGCTCCGCCATTCTGCCTTTTCCGCTGTCACCGCACGCGAGCCTGCCCGTGCCGGGTTCGACGACGAGCACGCCCCTTTCGCGAAGTATGGCGAGATTTTCGGCGGTCGCCGCGTCCTCGTACATGCCGGTGTTCATCGCGGGACACACCATGCGCGGGCATTTTGCGGCGAGCCATACGGTGGACAACATGTCGTCGGCTATGCCGCGCGCGAACTTGGCGATGACATCCGCGGTCGCGGGAGCGACGACGAGGATATCCGCTTTCTTTGCAAGCGAAACATGGCGGACATCGAACTCTTTCCTCTCTTCGAACATGCCTCTTACGACCTGTCTTCCCGACAGCGTCTCAAAAGTGAGAGGCGTGACGAAATGCTCGGCGTTCGCGGTCATTATCACATCCACGCCCGCGCCGAGCTTGACGAGCGACGAGACTATCTCGCAGCTCTTGTAAGCGGCTATCCCGCCCGAGACGCCGAGAACGATGTTTTTCGCCCTTATCATCAGTCGCGCACTATCTTGAGCTTGCCTTCGTAGATCTCTTTGCAGGCAAGAGTGACCGGCTTCTCGCCGCTCTTTTCGAGGTAGGCGCTGTCGCTGGTCAGGAGTTCACGGGTGCGCTTTGCGACGGCGCAGGTGAGCGCGTAGCGGCATTCCGCCTTTTTGATGAGTTTGTCGATCGGGGGGTCGATCATCATAATTTCAGTCCTCCGGATGGAATATATCGAGGTCGTCCGCACGCGAAGTGCGGAGGTGTTCGCTGTTGATTATGCCGACGATCTTGTCGGCGCACTCTTTCGCCACCACATTGGTGACGGCGTAGTCGTAGTAAGGTATGCTGCGGCTCTCCGCCTCTATCTCGTTGAGACGGCGGCGAAGGCTCTCCTCGCTCTCGGTGCCCCTGCCGACCAGCCGCGCTTTCAATGCCTCGTAGGACGGCGGACACACGAACACGGTGACGCAGTAGGGATAGAGCTTCTTGATGTTCGCGGCGCCCACGACATTGAGTTCCATGAGAATGTCCACTCCCGCGGCGACGGGACCGTCTATCTCGCTCCTGAGGGTGCCGTAGTAGTTGGTGAAAGTCCTCGTGTACTCCACGAACTCGCCCTTCGCGATCTTCTCCTCGAACTCGCTCTCGGAGAGGAAGTAGTAGTTGACCCCGTCCGTCTCGCCGGGGCGCGGGGCGCGCGTCGTGCACGACACCGAAAACCTGAGATTGGGGAGCGCGTCCAGCACCATCTGAATGACGGTGCCCTTGCCCACGCCGCTGAAACCCGATATCACCACCAACAGTCCCTTTGCCATGTTCACTCCGCGTTCTGCGCCTGTTCGCGTATTTTTTCGATGTCGTTCTTCATGGCGAGCACCCTCTCGGTTATGGCGAGATCGTTCGCCTTGGAACCTATGGTGTTCGTCTCCCTGTTCATCTCCTGCACGAGGAAATCCAATTTTCGTCCGACCTGTCCCTGCGAGGCGATGAGCGCGCGCATGGCGGCGATATGCGCCCCGAGGCGGCTGATCTCCTCGTCGATGGCGCATTTGTCCGCAAACAGCGCCACTTCGGTCGCGAGACGAGCCTCGTCGAGAGGCAGCTGCCCCAGCGCTTCGTCTATCCTCGCCCTGAGTTTGCGGCGATATTCGGTGACGGCGCGCGGCGCTTCTTTCTTCACCTCTTCGAGGGACGCCTCAATGCTCGCGAGCTTCTCCGAAAGGTCGGCGGCGAGCGCCGCTCCTTCTCTCTCGCGCATCGCAACGAGCGCCGAAACCGCCTCCGAGACCGCTTCCAGCGTCACTTTACGCACTGTCTCGTCGTCGATCTCGGTCTCGGAGAGCGTGACTATGTCGGGGTTCTTCATGAGCGAAGACGCCGTGATGTCAAAGGGCACGCCCAGCGTCTCCGAAAGCTGCCGCGCGGAATCCACATACATCCTCGCAAGGGCGGCGTCCGCCCTGTACTCCCCCGCCTCGGCAGTCTGCTTCTCGACGGTGAGATAGAGGTCGACATGCCCGCGCGACACCGCGCCCGCGACCGCCTTTTTGGCGTCGTCTTCGACAAAGAGAAAGCCCTTCGGCATCTTCATGTTCCAGTCGAAGAACTTGTGGTTGACGGTCTTGATCTCCGCGGTGACCGTGAGCCCCGCGGAACTCGCCGTGCCTTTTCCGTAGCCTGTCATGCTGCGCATATACGCACCCGCCCGAACTTACTTTCCAAGTATTATAACACGCTTCGCGCGCGCTTGCAAGGCTCAGAGCCCCAGCATATCGCGGAATTCCGTCTCGTCAATGACCTTTATGCCGAGTTTTAGCGCTTTGTCGAGTTTGCTGCCCGCCGCCTCGCCCGCAAGCACCAGGTCGACGCCTTTGGATACGGACGCGGCGACTTCGCCGCCGTTTTCCTCTATGAGCGCGGCTGCCTCGCTCCTCTTATAGCCGGGGAGCGAACCGGTCAGCACCACGCGCATACCCGAGAACACCCCCGTCTTCTGCTCGGCGGCTTGCGCGGTCACGCCGGCGGCGTACAGCCTATCCAGCTCGCGCATTGCCTCCTCGTCCGCGAAATACGCGAGGATGTTGTCGGCGAGCACTTCGCCTATGCCGTCCACCGAAAGCAGCTCGTCGCGGGAGGCGGCGGCAAGCCCGTCCAAAGTCCTGAACCTCTTCATGAGATCTTTCGCCGTCTTCTTGCCTATGCCGTCTATCCCGAGCGCGAAAAGCAGCCTTTCGGGGGTGG
Source organism: Candidatus Limadaptatus stercoripullorum (assembly GCA_018713795.1). Taxonomy (GTDB): domain Bacteria; phylum Bacillota; class Clostridia; order Christensenellales; family CAG-917; genus Limadaptatus; species Limadaptatus stercoripullorum. Next base: position 17,481 of record DVOE01000020.1, on the reverse strand, counting down.
TGTGTTTGGCTTTTTCTATCGCCTTTGCGAGATTGTCCGCTTTCTTGTCTCCGAAGCGGTCGAGCACCGCCATCTCACTCGCGGTCACGCTCATGAGATCGGCGGGAGTGCGCACGCCGAGGTCGTTGTAGAACTGCTCCGCCGTCTTTTCGGAGAAGCCGTCGATATCCATGGCGTCCTTGCCCGCAAAGTGGTCGAGCGCGGCGACGGTCTGCGGCGCGCAATGCTCGCCCGTGCAGTAGATGAACGCTCCCTCTTCGCGGACGGGAGAGCCGCAGGCGGGACAGCGGACGGGTTTTTCCACCTCGCGCGCGTCCTCCGCCGTCTCGGCTACGCCCGTGATCTCGGGGATGACATCGTTGCTCCGCCTTATGAACACGCGGTCGCCTATCTTCACTTTCTTTTTGAGGATATCGCCGTAGTTGTTGAGCGTCGCGCGGGAGACGGTCACGCCGCCGATATCCACGGGCTCGAGGATGGCGAGCGGGTTGAGCTTGGCGCTCCTCGACACCTGCCACACCACATCGCGGAGCACCGTCGTCATCTCGTCGGCGCGGAACTTGTAGGCTATCGCCCACTTGGGGAACTTGTCCGTGTAGCCTATCTCGTCGCGAAGGGCGACTTCGTCCACCTTGAACACCACGCCGTCGATGAGGAAATCCAGACCGTCACGCTTTTCGTCCACCTTTTCCGCGAACGCGAACGCGCTCTCCGCGCCGCTCACCGTCTCGTAGTCCGTCTCCGTCTCGAATCCCTCCGCACTCAAAAACTCGTGTATCTCGCGCTGAGAGGAAAACTCCTTTTCGGAGTAGCCGACATTGTACGCGATGAAGGAGATGTCCCTCTCCGCGGTGACGGCGGGATCGAGATTGCGGATGGCGCCCGCGGCGCCGTTCCTCGCGTTTTTCAGCGGTTCGTCGGCCGTCTCGTTATAGCGGCGGAGAGCGGAGAGTTTCATGATCCCCTCGCCCTGGATCTCTATCCTGCCTTTGAAGGATATCTCCCTCGGCAGTTTTCTCACGGTCAGCACCTGCGCGGTCACCACTTCGCCGGTCACGCCGTCGCCGCGGGTCAGCGCTCTGACCAGCTTGCCGCCGTCGTAAAGCAGACTGAGGGTAAGCCCGTCGAATTTATACTCGGAGCTGAGCGCGGGCGCGCGCCCGACTGCCGCCGAGACCTTGGAGTACCACGACTCTATCTCACCGAGCGTGCGGCACTTGTCCAGACTGTAAAGTCTCCTCAGGTGCTTTGCCTGCTCGAACTTGCGCTGCGGCGCGCCGCCCACCCTGTGAGTGGGCGATCCGGGAAGATGATAGCCCGCCTGCTCTTCGAGCGCTTTAAGTTCGTCGTAAAGGGCGTCATACTCCGCGTCGGAGACGGCGGGGGCGTCCTCGTCGTAGTAGAGACGGGCGTAACGAGAGAGCGTCTCGGTGAGTTCCTTCATCCTTGCGTAGGCGTCCATTCACTCCTCCACGAGTTTGAGATTTGCGGCAGCCACGGCGAGCGCGAAACGCTTGACGCCGAGACCCCTGAAAGCGATGGCGGCGACCTTATCCTCGCCTTCGCCCGTCGTCGATATGATCACGCCGCGCCCGAATTTCGCGTGCTCGACGATGCTGTTTTTTTGGAACTTGTCGAGCTCGGAAGCGGAGGGCGCAGAGGTGCGGCGAGCGCCGCTCTCCGCCTTGCGGGTGAGATCTTCAAGCCGCTTTTTCTCGGCGAAGCCGCGCCCACGCGCCGCGCCCTCAAGTCGCCGAACGGGCTGTTCTTCGCATCCCATTTCGTAGATAAACCTGCTTTTCGGATTATAGACGGTTTCGCCGAAGCGGAAACGCGAACGGGCGCTGAGCACGAAAAGACGCTTCTTTGCGCGGGTCGCCGCGACATACATGAGACGCCGCTCTTCCTCGACATCGCCGCTGTTTACGGCTGACGCTACGGGGAAGATGCCCTCCTCGAGCCCCACCACGAACACATTGTCGAACTCCAATCCTTTGACCGCATGCACGGTCGCGATCGTCACATAGTCGTCTCCGTCCATCTCGTCGCTGTCCGACACGAGAGCCACCGACTGCATGAAGTCCTCGATGGTGGCGTCTTCGTTGTCTTCTATGAATGAATGCACCGCGCCGACAAGTTCGAGTATGTTCTCGAGACGGTTTTTGTCCTCGGGATCCGAACTCGCGGACAGCGTGCCCTTGAGCCCACTCTTCTCGAGCACATACATCATGAATTCCTCGGGCTTCTTATCCTCCGCCGCCTTTACGATATCGCGCATGATCTCGAGGAACGGCAGCAGCTTTTTGAAGGACGCGGAGGAGAGTTTTTGGGGGTCGGAAAGCACGCCCATCATGCTTCTGCCTTCGCTCGCCGCGAGCGCGGAGACTTCCGCCACCGCCGCCGCGCCTATGCCGCGCCTGGGATAGTTTACCACCCTGAGGAAGCTGTCGTTGTCGGCGGGATTGAGCGCGAGGCGGACATACGCGAGAGCGTCCTTTATCTCCTTGCGTTCGAAGAATCTGAACCCGCCGAACACCTTGTAAGGCACGCGGGAGGAGTTGAATTCTTCCTCAAAAAGTCTGGTCAGCGAGTTGACGCGCACGAGCACCGCGCAGCTGCGCCAGCTCTCCCCCGCCGAAACGAGGGTGCGTATTCTGTCGCAGACATATCTCGCCTCGTCGCGGTCGGAGTACTCCTCGCGGTAGACGACGGGTTCGCCGCGCTCCCCCGCGCTCCAAAGCGTCTTGGGATTGCGGGAGACATTGTTCTTTATGACATTGTTCGCCGCTTCGAGTATGGCGCCGGTGCTGCGGTAGTTCTGCTCGAGCTTGTAAACTCTGGCACCCGGGAAATCTTTGGGGAAACCGAGGATGTTTGCGATCTCCGCGCCGCGCCAGCTGTAGATGTTCTGGTCCTCATCGCCGACGACGAAGATGTTGCCCCACACCGAGCAAAGCATCTTGACGAGCTTGTACTGCAATTTGTTGGTGTCCTGGAACTCGTCGACATTGACATACATGAACCGCGTCGCGTACTCCGAGAGAATATCGGGGAACTGCTCGAAGAGCTGCACGGTCTTGAGCAGCAGATCGTCGAAGTCGAGGGCGTCGGAGAGTTTGAGTTCCTTTTCGTACGCCTCGTAGACGGCGGCGACCACATCCGCGTCCTTGACGAAGGGGCGGATCTCCTCGTAGTACTCGGCGGGAGACAGCCCCGCGGTCTTTGCCGAAGAGATATGATCGCGGTAGCCCCCGCGCTTTTTGGGGTCCGCGCCCGAAATGTTCTCCGCGACGCGCTTGACCACTCGGTCGCTCTCGAGTTCGGTGTAGATGGAAAAATTCCTGCCGTATCCGAGCCGCTCGGCGTGCACGCGGAGTATCCTCGCGCACATTGAATGGAAGGTGCTCGCCCACACTCCCGCGTAGGCTCCGAGCTGACGCGAGATGCGCTCTTTCATCTCGGCGGCGGCTTTGTTCGTGAAAGTTATCGCAAGTATCCTGTGCGGCGGGACGCCCTTCTGGACGAGCGCGCAGATGCGCGCGGTGAGCACACGCGTCTTGCCGCTGCCCGCTCCCGCTATGACCAGCACCGCGCCTTCGGTGTCGCGCACCGCGGCGAGCTGGCTCTCATTCAGACCGAAATCGTTTTGCATAGTGGAATGATATCACATTTTCCCGGGGAACACAATTTCCCGCGCCTATTTCGGCGGCAACTTTCGGAGGAAAAAACGCGCTTCCGAGAGACAAAATTCAATGCCAAAACTTTTGCCCCTCGGGTTGCGCTCGCCGCGCACGCGTGATAGAATGGAAAAGGATCACGGATAATTCGGAGATTGCTTATGCGTACCTTCATCGACCTCAATGACAACTACGACGAGATCGAGTTCCTCGAAAGCGAACTCATCGACGACGACGCGGACGCTCCCGTCGGCGCCCTCATCTACAACGATCACGGCAAGGTCAGCCTGAGCGCTCCCGCGCCGGTGCAAACCGTCGCGCCGGCTCCCGCAAGAGAGGAAGTCCCCGCGCCGGCTCCCGTCGAGGAAGCTCCCGTAAGAGAGGAAGTCCCCGCTCCCGTCGAAGAGATACCCGCTGCCGAAGAGCCTGTCGCCGAGCAGCCCGAGGAGACCCCGGCGCCCGCCGCGGAGGAACAGCCCTTCTTCGGAGAGAGCCCCTCTCCCGAGGAGATCGCGGCGTATGCGATAGTGTATAACCCCGAGCGCGCCGAAGCCACGGTGAACGCCGCCATGGAGCAGGAAACTCCCGCCGAGCAGCCCGCTGCCGCAGCCGAAGAAGCTCCCGCTCCCGTCGAAGAGGTCGCCGCTCCCGCTGCCGAAGAGCCCGTCGCCGAGCAGCCTGCGGCGGAGGAAGCTCCTCTCGCGCCCGCCGGCGAAGAAACGGCTCCCGCGGAGACTGCCGCCGAGCAAGTCGAAGAAACGCCCGCTCCCGCTGCCGAGCAGCCTGCCGAGGCTGCCGCTCCCGAGCCCGCGCCCAAGAAAAAAGCCGCGCCCAAGAAAAAGGCCGCGACCGTCACCATCCAAAAGGCGGCGAGCGGAGACGATATCTGGGGCAGCGCGGTCATCGCTCCCAAGAAGAGCGAAACGAAGTCCGACGCGTCCGATCCCTGGGGCAGCGCGGTCATAAAGACGGAAAAGAAAAAGACGCCCGCCAAGGCGAGCGCGGATGATAAACAGGCGCCGGCTGCCGATGCCGCCGACACCGCTAAGGAGGGAACCACAGTGGCAAAGAAGGAAGAAAAGCCCGCCGCGAAGAAGACGGCGACCAAGGCTGCACCCGCGAAGAAGGACGAGAAGCCGGCAAAGGCGGCGGCAAAGCCCGCAGAGGAAAAAGCCGCGGCGAAGAAGCCTGCGGCGAAGACGGCGGAGACCAAACCCGCCGCGAAGAAGCCTGCCGCAAAGGCTGCTCCCGCCAAGGAAGAAAAGGCGGCGAAGCCCGCGACCAAGCCCGCAGAGCCCGCCGAACAGATCATCGAGGAGGGCGACGCGTCCGCACCTCACGGCAGGTTCGTCATCAAGAAGACCGAGAACGGCAATTTCGTCTATAAGCTCTACTCTTCCAACCACAGAGTCGTGGCGATCGGCGCGGGGCTTTACACCTCGGTGGCGTCCTGCAAGTCGGGCATCAACAGCGTCCGCAGCAACGCCGAGTCCGCTCCCATCGAAGATCAGACGCTGCAGAAGTGGGAAGAAAAGAAGTTCCCGAAGTGGCAGATCTACTTTGACAAGAAGGGCGAGGTCCGTCTCCGCCTGCTGGCGTCCAACGGCAACATAGTCGCCACCACCAACGACGGCTATCTCTCCCGCGACGCGGCGAAGAAAGGCATCGAAGCCATCGCGAGAGCGTCCAAGGGCTCCGCGATAGTCCGCAACGACAACCTCTGGTAAACATACGAAAACAAAACGGCCGCCCCTCGTCGGGCGGTCGTTTTTTTATGCCGATCGGCTCAGTACCAAATCTCGGGGGCGAGTTTTCTGCGGTAGCGCCTGCGTATCACACGGACGCCCTTTATCAAAATGCCGCTCTCGCTGCGCTCGCCGCCCGCTCCGACGGCGGTCACCGCGATGTCGCACTCCCCTCTTCTCCTGCCGTACACGATAAGCGACTGCCTGTCTCCCTCCGCCTCGTCGCCGAGATAGAAGTCCGAAAAGTAAAGCTGCCTTTCGCCGTCCGGATATGCGAGCTCGTAGGCGACCGCTCCCTCCGCTCGGGGAAAACTCACCTTTGTGCCCTCAGCCGTGATCTCGCTCCTTCCCTCACCCTCACCGAACACGGGGACGGCGGAACGCCGCGCATCGTCGCGCCGAGCCGGCTTGCCGTCGCGCGGAATGACTATGCGATCGCCGGAGAGCTGTTCGGTGCCGGTCAGCATATTGACGCGAAGGACGGAGATCTCGTCTTCTCCGAACTCGAGGATATAGCCCATTGGCGCGGCATAAGCGCGCGGCGGGACGCTGCCGTTGACCTTGCCCTTTTCAAGCTCTGTGTAAGAGACGGACTGAGTGCCGAGCGCGGTAAAGCCGCCCCTCCAAAAACTCTCGGGATGCAGCAGTGAAAAGTGGGTATGCCCCGAAAGAGAGACCACGCGCGGATGTTCGTCGAACACTCCCGCGAGGGAATCGTCGCCCCAAGCCTCGGAGCCGTAAACGGTGGAGCGCGGCGCGTTGTGGGTGACTACGAATACGGGCTCCCGACCGCCCTCCGCTTCGACAGCCGCAAGCCGCTCCGAGATGAACTCACGCGTCTCGGAGTAGCCGCGGTGCATACTCGGAGAATCCGGGGACGCGCCTATGAAATGCACGCCGTTCACTATGTAATGTGTGAGCGGTTTTTGCCCGAGTTCTCTCTCGAAAAGCCGCCGGGGCGCGGGATGAAAGTAGTAATCGTGATTGCCCATTATCGCCTGAACGATGGGTTTATCGCCGGAAAACGCGGCGTCAAGGCAGCGTTTGAACAACTTATAACCGTTTTTTGAAGCGCGGTTGCAGATGTCCCCCGCGAACACGATCATATCGCAGCCGTAGGCTTTCAGCGTGCGGAAAGAGGCAAGCAGATTGCGCTCGAAAGTGGTCGGGCGCTTGTGGGGATAGGGCGTGAGCTGCGAGTCGGAGATCACCCCGACCCGCAGCCTGCCGCCCGTCTCGAACTTCCTTAGATCAAACGCGGTCATCGCTCTCCTGCCCGTCCGCCGCGGTATCGCAAGGGGGCGTTTTCTCCGACAGCGCAGAGTCGTCCTCGGTCACGAACACGCTCTCGGTGAGGGCGGGTTCGGCTTGCTCGGTTTCGACGCGGATATCGCCGCCATCGGCTGCCGCGGCGAGCGCCGCTTTTGCCGCCCTCCTCTCCTCGAGCTCGGCGAGTATGCGTTCCTTACGCTTGCCCGTGTAGTCGTAGAAGAACATGGGGATGAGCGAGAGCGCGAAGCCTATCGCCGGGATGAGGGTCGCCAGGGCGAACATGCCGTCCTTTGTCGCGTCCGACTGCGGGAGATAGACGCCGGATTCCACGGGCTGGACATATTCCACAACCATGAGCCCGACTATGACTCCGAGCACGCCGACGGCGTTGTTGAACTTTGTGACGAAGGAATTGAGGCTGAAACATATGCCTTCCATCCTCTCCCCCGTCTTCCATTCGAGGTAGTCGAGGCTGTCGCCGACCATGGGATAAGGCAGAGTGTTGTAGGCGCCGAGCCCGAGACCGCCTATGGTCATGAACGGGAGCGCGGCGTAGATGTTGACAAGCCCCACTCCGAAGCCGGCTCCGAGGAAGACGGCGCCTATCCCGCCGTAAAGCAGCGAGGCGTTCTTGTAGCCGAGTTTCTTGTAGGTCGGCGGGGTGAGGAGTATGCCTGCGAACATGCCCGCGCCGACGACGATATAGAGAAGCACGAGCACGGTGCCCGACTCCAGCCCCGGGATCTCGACGACATAGATCGAGATGTAGATCGCGACCGACATGATCATGTACCGCGGAGACGCGAGCATGGACATGAGCAGCGCGAGCGCCATGGGCTTGTTTTTGGAGACCGCCTTCACCATATCTTTGACCTTGATCTGCTCGGTCTGAGTGGCGAAGCGTTCGGTGGAGTGGAGATAGAGGTAGAGATACGCCGCGAACGCGACTATGCCCACGATGACGCCCAGCACGAAGTAGATCCACTTTGCGGGGACGAAAAAGTCGAGGACCATGTAAAGCACGGTGGGCATGAGCCCGCCGACCGATCCCACCGTCACATAAAAGGACAGCAGCGAGGCGCGCTCGTCTTTGTCGGGGGTCGCGACGCTCATCATGCCCATCGCGGGGACATCGACGAGGGTGTAGGCGAGCCCGAAGCCCACATACATGACCATCGCCCACACCATCTTGCCGGGTTCGGAACCGGACAGCGGGAAGTACATGAGGATGGCGACTATACCTATCAGGAAGGAGCCCGCCTTGACATAGGGGCGCATCTTGCCCGCCTTTGTGCGGGTCTTGTCCACGATGACGCCCATGATGGGATCGGTGATCATGTCGCTTATCCTGCCGACGAGTATGAGCGCGATGGTGAACCACCACTCTTTCAGGATAAGGATATCCGTTACATAATTAAGAAAATAGGAGGAGACGATGCCCGACACCATGTAGCTGCCGACGGCAGCAAACCCGTAGCCGAACTTCTCCTTGCCTCTTACGACATAATTGGGATTGCTCATATGTTGTATAGCGGGCTGTTGCGCCCGAAAATGTTACTTGACCGTGTTTTCCTTCTTTTCTCTGACCGCGCGGACTATGGCGGCGACGCCGAGCGCTATGAGAGCGGCTCCCGCGATGACGGCTCCCGCAATGAAAACATTGATGTACCCGAGGTTCTTGGCGCGGATGTCGAGCATCCAAAATCCCGCCCCCACGGACGCCCCGCCCGCCGCTATGAGCAGCGATCCGAGCGCGGTGCGGAATCTCCCGCCGCGCGTCATTCTTGTCGCGGGCTTGATTTCGACGCTTTTTTCGGCAACGGACTGCGGTATCGAAATGTGCTCAATGGTAAGTTTGTCGCTTTGCATGGTTACCTCCTTGCTCAACGCCTTGAGGATAACCCCGCCTTGTAACAGCCCATGCAGACCTATGTAAAAACTTCGTCAAAATTTTGTAGCGACAAAGGCAAAGATCGTGTACCGCATCGGAATAAAAAAGGCGCCGCGAAGGGCGCCCGGCTCTAATGCTGTTCGCCGCGGTGCTGCTTGACTTTGAGGCGGTTCATCGCACGCGCGAGGCGCGCCTGCGCCGCGACATACTCGCGGTGGCTCTGTTTGTGCGAGAGCTCCTCTCGCGCCGCCTCGGCGTCCCGCCTTGCCATCATCTCGTCAATGGACTCGGGATACTCCGCCGTCTCCACGAGCACCAGCACTTCGTTGTTCTCCACCTTGACCATGCCGCCGGACACCGCCGCCGACATCCTCACCTTTATGCCGCTCTCCTCATACTCGAAATCCAGCTCCCCGGGGACGACGGCGGTGACATAGTTCTCGTGATGAGCCATGATGCCGTACTGTCCCGTGGGCGTCGGGATGACGAGCGAGGTGCACTCCCCTTCGTAAAAGGGCTTGTCGGCGGCAAGTATGTGAAGAGAAAAGGCGGTGGGCATCAGGTTTCCTCCCTGAGCTTATCCGCCTTTTCGACGGCTTCATCTATCGTTCCGACATTATAAAACGCCTCTTCGGGCAATTCGTCGAGTTTCCCGTCCACGATGGCGGCGAAGCCTTTGACGGTCTCGGCGAGCGGCACATACCTGCCTTCTCTTCCCGAGAACTTCTCCGCGACGAAAAATGGCTGGGAGAGGAAGCGCTGTATCCTGCGCGCACGGGCGACCACGAGTCGGTCCTCGTCGCTGAGTTCCTCTATGCCGAGGATGGCGATTATGTCCTGGATCTCTTTGTACTTTTGCAGCACTTCCTGCACGGCGCGCGCCACGCGATAATGCTCGTCGCCGACTATCTCGGCGGTGAGTATACGCGAGGACGAGCCAAGGGGATCTATCGCGGGATAGATGCCCTGCTCCGCGATCTTACGGCTGAGCACCGTGGTGGCGTCGAGGTGCGAGAAAGTCGTCGCGGGGGCGGGGTCGGTGAGGTCGTCGGCGGGGACATACACCGCCTGCACGGATGTGACCGAGCCGCTGCGCGTCGAGGTTATGCGCTCCTGAAGCTCGCCCATCTCTTCGGCGAGGGTGGGCTGATATCCGACGGCGGAAGGCATCCTGCCGAGCAGCGTGGAAACTTCGCTGCCCGCCTGGACGAACCTGAATATGTTGTCGATGAAAAGCAGCACATCGCGGTGCTTTGCGTCGCGGAAATATTCCGCCATGGTGAGCCCCGAGAGCGCGACGCGCATACGCACGCCCGGCGGCTCGTTCATCTGTCCGAACACGAGAGCCGTCTTTTCGGCGACGCCGCTTTCGTTCATCTCCGTCCAAAGCTCGTTGCCTTCGCGGCTCCTCTCGCCGACGCCGGTGAACACCGAGTAGCCGCCGTGCTTGGTGGCGACATTGTGGATGAGCTCCTGTATGAGCACGGTCTTGCCGACGCCCGCGCCGCCGAACAGACCTATCTTGCCGCCCTTGGCGTAGGGCTCGAGCAGGTCTATGGCTTTTATGCCGGTCTCGAGGATCTCGACGGAGGGATTCTGCTCTTCGAAGGGGGGCGCGGGGCGGTAGATATCCATGCGCTCCGCGGAAGCGGGGATCTCCTCGCCGCCGTCGATGGGGTTGCCCAGCACATTGAACATCCTGCCGAGAGTGCGTTCGCCGACGGGCACGGTTATGCAGCCGCCGGTGTGATGCGCCTTCATGCCGCGTGCCAGCCCTTCGCTGCCCGAGAGCATAATGCACCTGACGGTCTGGCGGTCGAGGTGCTGCGCCACTTCCATGACTTTGGTCTCGCCGCCCGCCGTGACGGTGAGCGCGTCGCGAAGTTTGGGCAGCGCGCCCTCGAAAGCGACATCCGTGACCGGACCCGAAATTGCGATGATCGTGCCGTCTTTCATACGCCCTCTTTTCTGCTCAGGCGCATAGCGCGCGCGCCCGAGGTTATCTCCGTTATCTCGCGGGTGATAGCCGCCTGTCTTTCGCGGTTGTAGGCGAGCGACAGCCGCGCCAGGATCTCGTCCGCATTCTTATCCGCGCCGAGCATGGCGACCATGCGCTCGTTCTGCTCGCAGCAATAGGCGTCCACGAGCGCCGCGTAGACGAACCCCGCCACGAAGCTGCGCACCGCATATTCCAGAACTTCGGGCACGGACGGCTCGTAGACGAAATCCGCCGCCGGTCTGTCCGCCTTTTTGAAGTCCTCGGCGGCAAACGGCAGCAGCCGCATCTCGTAGACCTCTTCGCCGCCCGCCGAGCCGAAATCGGTGTAGATGATGTCTATCCTGTCCGTCTCGCCGGCGGTGTAAGCGTCGAGGAGGATATCGCAGATCTCCCTCGCGCGGTGGAGGGTGGGATTCTGCGCCGTGTAAAGGAAATCCTTTTCGTAGTCTATGCCGTGATGCGCGAAGTACTGCCTGCCGAACTCGCCGACTGCGTAGATACGGCAGCCCGGATTGGCGGCGGCGTACTTCAGCGTGCGTTTGATGACATTCTGGTTGTAGGCGCCCGCAAGTCCCTTGTCCGCGGTTATGGCCAGCGCGGTCGCGGGAGCGCTCTTCTCCGCCCTCTTCTCGGCGTGCTCGAAATAAATGCTCTCCCCGCCCTCTTCGGCGTGGAACATACGGGCGATCTCGTGTTGCAACGCGGTGAAATAGGGGCGCGTACGCTCGAGATCCGCCTTGGCTTTGCGCACTTTGGTGGACGCGATGAGGTACATCGCGTTGGTGATCTTTTTTGTGTCGCGGACGCTGCTTATCCGGTGCTTGATCTCGGCGATACCGCTCATGCCTTACTTGCTCCGTACTCTTTCGCGGCGGCGAGGATCTTGCGGGAAAGCCCCGGGGTGAGCTCGCCCGTGCGATCTATCTCGGAAGCTATCTCGGGGTGCTCCCCGCGCATGAACTCGAGAAGTCCCGCGGCGCGGTCGTATATCGCTGCGGCGGGAACGCCTTCGAACGCCCTTCCGAGAGCGCTGACCAGCAGGATGACTTCATCCGACTGCGAATAGGGCTTGTATTGCGGCTGACGGAGCAGACGCATGAGCCCCTGACCGTACATGAGACGGCGGCGGGTGGTTTCGTCGAGGTCGCTGGAGAACTGCATGAACACTTCCATCTCACGGAACTGCGCGAGATCCAGCCTCAGCGAACCGACCGCCTTTTTGACGGCGCGGGTCTGCGCGTTGCCGCCCACTCGCGACACCGAAAGACCGATGTTGACGGCGGGACGCTGTCCCTCGAAGAACAGCTCGCTCTCGAGGAAGATCTGCCCGTCGGTTATGGATATGACATTGGTCGGGATATACGCCGCCACATCGCCCGCCTGCGTTTCCACGACGGGGAGCGCGGTCATGCTGCCTCCGCCGAGGGCGTCCGAAAGGTGCGCGGCGCGCTCGAGCAGACGAGAGTGCAGATAGAACACATCGCCGGGGTACGCTTCGCGCCCCGGAGCGCGTTCGAGCAGCAGAGAGAGCTGACGGTAAGCCACGGCGTGTTTGCTGAGGTCGTCGTAGACGATGAGCACATCCCTGCCCGTGTACATGAAATATTCGGCGATGGCGCAGCCGGAATAGGGGGCGACATACTGCCTCGGAGCCGACTCGCCGGCGCCCGCCGTCACGATGACCGTGTAGTCCATCGCACCCTTTTTGCGGAGCGTCTCGGCAAGCTGCGCCACCGAACTCGCCTTCTGCCCTATCGCGACATAGACGCAGACCACGCCTTTGCCCTTTTGGTTGATGATGGTGTCGAGGGCGATGGCGGTCTTGCCCGTCTGTCTGTCGCCTATGATGAGCTCGCGCTGCCCGCGCCCTATGGGGAAGAGCGCGTCGATGACGAGCAGCCCCGTCTCGAGTGGCTTGTCCACGGGCTTTCTGTCGATTATGCCGGGAGCCGGACACTCGATGGGACGATACGCCTCGGGGACTATCTCCCCCAGCCCGTCCACGGGCTCGCCGAGCGCGTCGACTATCCTGCCGAGGAAGCCGTTCCCTGCGGGAACGCCCGCCGTGCGGCGCGTCCTTCTGATGACGCTGCCCGAAGAGATCTCGCGGCAGTCGCCGAACACGATTATGCCGCACATATCGCGGCGAAGGTCCTGGATCATGCCCTTGGCGCCGCAGTCAAAGAGGACTATCTCGCCGTACTCGGCGTTGTCAAGTCCCTCCGCGGCAACGATACCGTCTCCGACCGATATGACCCTGCCCGTCTCTTCGGCGAGAGCTTCGGGCTGCCATGCGTCCAGCGTCTCTTTGATGAGCGGGATGACCTTTTCGCCGCCGAGCGCGATACGCTCGAGTTTGCGGCGGAGCTGCGCCACCCTGCCTTCCGCGCTCCAATCGTAGACATCGCTGCCCGCTTCCAGCCGGAAACCGCCGGGAGCGTCGTCGCTCTCTATCCACTCGAGGGTCATGCCCTCGCCGTACTTTTGGGCGACGAAACGCTTAAAACGCGCCATCTGCGCGTCCGAAGGTCTCTTTGCCGAATAAAGCCTTGCGGTGTCAGTCTTCATCGTTACCCTTTTCGGCGGCGGAGAGGAACTTGTCGTAGACCTTGTCGATATCTTCGCCGACGGCGGCTTTTGCCGCTATCTCGCCGACTATGTCGCGGATGTCGCCCTGCGCCTTTTTGATGATGCGGTCATGCTCCTTGGCGGCTTTGGCGGCAGCGTCTTCCGTAAGTTTGGCGGCGGCTTCTTCGGCGCGCGCTATCTTGGCGGCGCACTGCTCCTCCGCGTCCGCCTCAGCCTGCTTTTTGAGGGCGGCGATCTCGGCGTCCGCTTCCGCGAGCTTGGCGGAATAGGCGTCGCGACTGCGCTCGGCGTCTTCGAGAGCCTCCTTTGTCCGGCTCTCCTGCTCGGCGTAACCGTCGGCACGCTTCTTCATGAACTTCTTGACGGGTTTGTAGAGTATGAAATACAGCCCCGCGAAGAGGATGAGAAAGTTCAGAAGGTGCAGCAATATCTGCTGCCAATCGATGTTAAGCGGCATTGCCCTCTCCTTTTACAGCACGAAGATGACGAGGATGGCGACGATGAGCGCGTAGATGATGGCGGTCTCGATGAACACGAGCCCCAGCATCATGCTCGAACGGATGTCGCCCTTGACCTCGGGCTGACGCGCGATGCTCTCGTTGGACTTGGCGACGACTATGCCCATGCCGATGGCGCCAGCCGCGGCGGCGACGCCGACGGCTATGGCTGCGGCGACGGCTATGAGACCGATGTCCTTGTCGGGTTCCTCTTCGGAAGCGGGCTGATCGGCGGTCTCGCCGCTTTCCGCGCCCGCATTTTCGTCCGCCGCGTACGCGACGCGGTCGCCGAGCACCAGCCCGAGCACCAGACCGAGCGCCGCGAGCGCTATGATCGCCATCAGCACGACGGCTGCTATCTTGAGATTGAGAGTCTTTTTCATCCTGAACCTCACTTATTGCGTCTGTATAGCCGCGTCCCCCGCTTGGCGGCGGGACGACTTGCTCTTTTTCTTCTTCTTGTCCCTATGCTCGGCGGGCTCGGAGACCTCCCCGTAGAACATGGAGGTGAGCATGACGAGAACATAGGTCTGTATGACGGCGTGCAGCAGCGTGAACAGCACTCCCACGATGACGGGGAGCACGAAGCTGAGCGCGAGATAGTAATAGACGAGTTCGGTGACCAAAAGCCCCGAAAGCATGGCGCCAAAAAGCCTGAAACTCATCGAGAGCGGGAGCGAGAAATCTTTGAGAGTGCGCCCCACGCCCCTGAGACCTGCGCCGGCTATGCCGCCCGACATGATGACGAAATAGGACAAAAACCCGAGCGCGATCGCGGCGTTGATGTCCGAAAGCGGCGCGGGAAGGGAGAGCGAATGCCCGCTCGTGGTGACGACGGGTATGCCGATGAGTTCGAAGACGGTGCTCGTGAAGATGTAGACGCCCGCGACGAACACATACGCGCCGAGGAAGCCGTTGCGGTGCGGGCTGTTGCCCTTCGCGATGCCGTCGAAGAGCCCCACAATGCTCTCGAGGAAGAGCTGGAATTTGCCGGGGATGTTCTTGAAACGGGGGATGACGAAAATGCGGACGACGAGCGCGAACACCAAAAGGATAAGAGTGACCGCGATCGCCGAGATGAGCCCGGGATTGACTTCGAGCCCGAAGAGGTCGACCTTGTTCTCCTCGTGCAGGACGGCGTCCTTCATGACGGCGGAGATATCCTCCTCGCTCGTGTAGAGCGGATCGGTGAGGATTATGCCGACGATAAGCGCCGCCGCGACGGTGACAAGGACGAGAACCGTGATCAGAGTTTTCTTTTTCGCGCGATCCATGTTCCCCTGAGATCCTCCGTTTCGTACGATTGTACTCCCGCGCGCGGGATTTTGCAATTATTTTGCGCGCATATGCGCACATTTATCGTACGCCGCGCGGCATTTCCGGACAAAAACATACAAAATGTCCTCTTTTCAGTGAATTTTTTTCGGGCTTGAAGTTTTAATTTAAGGTGTTATAATCGGCTTACGGGGACTTCCCCGAATATCAAGGTAAGGAGCGAAAATTATGAAACGGATCAGAGTTGTACAGTACGGGTGCGGCAAGATGTCAAAGTATATTTTGCGCTACCTGCACGCCAAGGGCGCCGAGATCGTCGGCGCGATCGATGTCAATCCCGACATCGTCGGCATGGATGTCGGCGATTTCGCGGAGCTCGGCATCAAGACGGGAGTGCTCATCTCCGCCGACGCGGACAAGGTGCTCGACGAATGCGACGCGGATGTCGCCGTCGTCACGCTGTTCAGCTTCATTCAGGATATCTATCCTCATGTCGAGAAGTGCGTCTCCCGCGGCATCAATGTCATCACCACCTGCGAGGAGGCGATCTATCCCTGGACGACCGCCGCAGCGCTCACCAACAAACTGGACGCCCTCGCCAAGGAGACGGGCTGCACCGTCGTCGGCAGCGGTATGCAGGATATCTTCTGGATCAACATGGTCGCGATGGTCGCGGGCGGCTGCCACGACATCAAGAAGATAAAGGGCGCCTACAGCTACAATGTCGAGGACTACGGGCTGGCGCTTGCCGAGGCTCACGGCTGCGACCTCACCGTCGCGGAATTCGAGAAGACCCTCGCCCATCCCACCGAGGTCGTGCCCTCCTACGCCTGGAACGCCGCCGAAGCCATCTGCAACAAGCTCGGGCTGACCGTCAAGTCCATCAAGCAGGAGAATGTGCCCTACACCATCAAGGAGGACATCTACTCCGCCACCCTCGGCAAGACCATCAAGGCGGGGCGCTGCATAGGCATGTCCGCAGTGGTCACCATCGAGACCTATCAGGGCATCGTCATCGAAGAGGAGACCATCGGCAAGGTCTACGGTCCCGAAGACGGCGATATGTGCGACTGGTGGATCGAGGGCGAACCCGCCACCGAGTTCCATGTCGTCAAACCCGCCACCGTCGAGCACACCTGCGCGACCATCGTCAACCGCATCCCCTCTCTGCTCAAAGCTCCCGCCGGTTATGTCACCGCCGACGAGCTCGAGGAGATCGCCTACCCCGTCTATCCGCTGCACTACTCGCTGTAAGCGGCGGCAAAAGGCAACGAAAAAGCGCGGGCATCTGCCCGCGCTTTGCTTTTGTTTTTTTTCATCATTCCGCGTGCATACGATCGATGAGTTCGGAGTTGACCACGAGCTCCACGCCCGCGTCTATCCCGGTCTCGGTGTTCTTGTAGCACCATATCCTGATGGGATCCGCCTTGATGTCTATGCCGGTGTTGAAGCTGTCGAGAAGGCCGGCTATTTCTTCGATGGCAGGCATCATGTTGGTGTCTATCTCAGCCCATCTGCCCTCTTCGAACTGCACATCCCAATACGAATGCGCCTTGCCGCCCAAAGACATCATGCCGAAGTGCACATACTTGAAGCCGTCGCGGCGTTTGATTATGTGATTGAAGGTCGGGTCGAGCAGCTGGCCCATGACATAGGTGTTCAGCACATCGAACGCGCCCTCAAAGCCTTCGAAGGTGCCGAGGTCGTCGGCAAGCCCCATGAGCAGCGGGAAGGACTTGTCGAGGTCTTTCCAGTTGTAGACATCCATGAACCCGGTCTGGGTGAGCGTGCAGTTGCGCTGCTCGAGACGCGGTTTTTTGAGTTCCTCGTCCACAACGGCTTTTCTCGCCTCGTCCATGCCGTAGCCGCCGTAGTCGGTGTAGATGGGCATGAGCAGGATGTTGGAGAATACACAGTTGTGTATGCCTACATGCGCGTAATTGATGATGTCGGGGTTGCCGGCGTCCTGCATGCAGAGAATGGCGATACCGTTGTAGCCGATATTCCTGAAGATGGTGCCGACGAAGTCGACATCCTCGCCTCTGATCTGCACGCCTTCGCTGGCGTTCTGGATGATGCAGTACTCCACCCTGAGTCCGGTCGGACGCTTGCCGGCTTTTATGTCCTCCGAAGAGTAATTGCCGCCCGGATCGCTCGAAGCTCCGCGCTCTTTGCCCACGAACCTCAGCGCCCTGCCGTGGATCTTGTTCTCCACCTTATCCTCGTCCGACATGTTGTCGGGGATGTCGGATATGGGCGTCAGGATGAGGTTTGAAAGCAACAGCCCGCTCGCCCTGAGGTGCAGGAGGGTCGTGTTGTCGCTGGGCATGAAGTCGCTCTTCGACCTGAGCGCATGGTTGTTGCCGTAGATGTCGCACCAAATGCTCTTCTCGATGTATTTGCTGTCGAAGAGGTCGAGGTCGGACATGAGCACGATCGCGGGGATGAGCGAGTACACGGCTTCGTCCGCCGAGGACTGGGCGACGGTAGCCGCCTGCCAATCCTCGGGGTCGTAGACCGCAACGCCCGGCACCAC
>DVOE01000019.1 GCA_018713795.1 Candidatus Limadaptatus stercoripullorum | reverse complement strand
TACGAAAAAGCTCTTGGGATGCGCGAGAAACTTTATGCCGAGCATCCCTCTGCATATGCGGACGTTCTGGCGACGAACTATAACAATCTCGGTGTGTTGCATTATAACATCAAAGGATACGGCAAAGCGCGGGAGTATTACGAAAAAGCCCTTAGGATGCAAGAGAAACTATATGCGGAAAACCCCTCTGCATATGCGGACGTTCTGGCGTTGACATATCACAATCTCGGCGGTTTGTACCGCGGCATCAAAGAATACGGCAAAGCGCGGGAGTATCATGAAAAAGCCCTTGAAATACGAGAGAAACTTTATGCTGAGAATCCCTCTGCGCATGCTCCCGATCTGGCGAAGACCTATGTCAGTCTCGCCTATTTGTACAAGGCGCTCAACAAATACAGTGAAGCGCGGGAGTATTATGAAAAAGCCCTTAGGATGCGCGAGAAACTTTATGCAGAGAATCCCGCCGCATATGCTCCCGGTCTGGTGGCTGTATATGGCAATCTTGCGGAAATTTACGAGAAACTCGGGAAGGCGAGGTTGGCGAAAGAGTGCCGCAGAAAATTAAAGTCGCTAAAACAATAGAACGCTGCATCGAGAATACTCTTCCGTCTCGCGGGCAATATCGCGCGGAGCGCGCCCGCGGAATGTGGTAAGCGAGCGGGGAAGGGCGCATGTTCGCAGAGGCAAAGTTGAAGGAGCGAAGCGGACATTACGCGGAAAGGGAGGAGCGGACGGCGGGACGCCCCGGCGGGGATTTTGGTGAGCGAAGCGAATAAAAAATCGTCGCGGACGCTCAACCGTCCGCGACGACCTGGTCTGGGTGAGAAGATTTGAACTTCCGGCCTCTTGAACCCCATTCAAGCGCGCTACCAAGCTGCGCCACACCCAGATGCAACCTTCATTGCCGACTCATTATAATGCACGGCGAAAAAATTTGCAACGGTTTTAGCCGTCTTCTTTTTGTTTTTTGCGGGTTTGGTAGGTTATGACGGCGATCCCGGCGGCGATGGCGGTGACGAGGACGGCGATGACGATGGCGGCGATCTGCACGGGGGTCAGCCCTTCGAGCTCGACTTCGGACTTGAGGGCGTAGCCGTGGACGCCGTCAACGACGACATACCACCAATCTCCCGCGTCTTCGAGGACTTCGAGGCGGGTGCCGTCCACGATCTCGGTGACTATGGGCGCGGAGTCGGAGGGAGCGGCGAACAGCTGTACGATGCCGCCGATACGCTCGCCGACGGCTCTTCCGAACACGCGCTCGGGCTCGGGCACGACGACGATATATTCATGCAGCGCCGAGCGGGGGACGAAGTGAGTCTTTCCGTCTATCTCCACGCGCGCCCACACGCCGCCGTCCAGTCCCGCGGCATCGTCGAAACCGTCGAGGCGTAGCACGCTTTGGGTGCGCGCCGCCGCGCCGAGATGAGGATAGGAGTGGAGGGGAGTGCCCGAGTCGAGGTCGTACGCGCCGTTGACTCTCACGGGATCGACCTCTGCGAGGGCGTCCCCGGGGACATAACCGAGTTTGCCATCCGCGTAGGCGCAGACATATCCGCCCGAGGCGGGGACATCGTCAAAGACGAGCACGGTCGTGCCCGCGGGCACCGCGACCGAACTGTCGAGCAGGGTGGTGTCGTCAAACATCTCGGTCGCCGCGGTCGTGCGGGCGAAATGCGACGGGCTGTCCGCCGAGACCGCAGGCGGCGAAGGCGGCACATAGCTGTCCTCGGTCACCGCGCCTATCTCAGCGCGTCCGACGAAACAGCTCGAGGAGGTGAACAGAAGCTCGCTCCCCGAGAGGAAGAGGGAACCCGGCGAAGCAGGATAGCCGTGATCGGCGAGGACGAATTCCTTTTCGAGTTCAAGCGCGGAGGGGCGGTTGATGTAGACCCTGACCGCGTTTTGCGCGGGGAATGAGACATAGATATTGCCGGCGTAGTCCACCGCGAGATCGGAGCAGCCTGAAAGGTCGCAGCTCCTGAACGCCCTGAGATCGCTGCCGTCGGCGGCGAGGGTGTGTATGCCGCTCTCGGTCAGGACGAATATGTAACCGCCGCGGACGGAGACATCCGCCGCGAGCGCGCCGTCAAGACCGCTGCGCACACGGGAGAATGAGGGACCGACCAAGCGGTAGAGGGAATCTTCGGTGAGAATATAGAGTTCGCCGTCCAGCGTGAAAGCGTCGACGGGACGGGCGCCCGAAGCGATGAGTTTCGCGGCGGGAGCGAATTCGGCGAGCGCGGATGCGGAAGAGTCGGTGAAGAACATGCCGTCTTCGCCGACCGCGATATACCTGCCCGAATAGGGGACGAGTTTGGACACGCGCGCGCCGCCTGCCGCGCCGACTCCGTCCGCGTTCTTTACGACCACGCGGGAGTTGCCGCTGTCCGCGATGATGAGAGCGCCGTCATCCTCTATGACCCCCGAGGGAGAATCCAGCCTGTCCGTGCCGCTGCCGCTCATGGAGAGTTCGGAGGTGAGCGAGAGCGTCCCGCGCTCCCAATCCACAGAGTAGACCTCTATGCCGCCGTCCGCCACCACGAACAGCTCGTCGCCGAACGCCGCGAACAGGGTGGACGGTCCTGCGGGGATGTCGGTGACGAAGTCGTTCCCGCCCGCTTCGAGCAGTCCGCCGCTCTCGCGGTCGACGACGACGAGGGTGTCATACTCGCTCGTGCTGACAAACACGCCGCCGCTCGCGTTCGCCGCCGCATAGGGCACGAACCCGCCCGCGATCTTGGTGGCTTCGTTCAGCTCGATATCGTAGATGTAGTACTGTCTCTCGCCGTATTTGCTTGCGAAAATGTAGACCTTGCCGTTCTCCGCGACGAAGATGTTCTCGCTCGAAAGGGCGGTTGAATGAGTTATATTGCCCTTTTCAAGTGTCAGTTCGGAGTTGTAGACCCAGAGGGCGTTTTCGGATTTAACATAGAGGGAAGTGCCGTCCGAGACGAGGTAGCGCGCCGTGCCCGAATGGAAGGATCGGGCGGTGAGCTCGGGCGCTTCGGCGGTGAGATCGGCGGCGTAAAAGGTGTCGTAGACGAAGTCGTCCGGGCTGCCGTCGGTGTTTGCGGCGACGAGGAGCGTGCTACCGACCAGCCACATCCCGCTGACGCCCGCCTCGGGGACGGGGAGGGAGAGGAAGTCGCCGCCCGCTCTTCCCGCGACGACCACGCGAGCCGCGTCGTCATCCTTTTCGAGCACGGCGATATAGCCTGCGTCCGCAGCTACGAGAGAGGCGTTCGCGACGGGGAAAAAGTCGTCAGAAGAGGGGTGGACGAGCTCGTAATCCAGCGTCTCCTGCGAGGAGGAAGCGGAGACTTCGGGAGCCGCGGAAGCCGTTTTCGCGGGGAACAGGCACGCCGCCGCGAGCAGACATAAAACGAGCGCGGCGACAGACAGGATCATCCCGACCGAAAACGACATTTTTCTCATGACTAAATTATAGCTAATGCCAAGTTTATAGTCAACAATATCATTCTTGTTGATTATGCGCGCGCGCTGTGCTAAAATACGGGTGTAATTATGGCTAAAAAGCGTTTTTATTACGACGGAAAAAACCGCCGTCCCGAAGGCGATGCCGCCCCTCAGGCGGCGCCGGCTCGCGAGGCGAAACAGGGCAGGAGAAGGCGTCCCGCCGCAAGCCGCGCCGCAGCCGCGCCCGCGCCTCTCAGATACACCGAGGAGAAGAGAGCTCTGACGCTCGCCGAACTCGGGGTGGACGAGGCTCTTTCGGGGTTGCTCGCATCCAAAGGGATCGCCACCGCAGGCGATCTGGTGTCCCGCACCGAGCGGGATATGTTCCGCGTACAGGGCTTCAACAAGAAGATGCTCCTGCGCCTCAAAAAGTGCCTGAACGACAGAGAGATGGACTTTTTGCCCGCCGCTGCCGAGGGTGACAGACCCGCGGCGCAGAAGGGCGAAGCCCGCGAACAGACGCGGCGGAGCGGAGAGCGCGAAGACTCCCGTCGCGGCGCCTCCACGGACAGCCGTCGGGACAGGGCGAGAGAGGGACGACCCGGGGATAGGAAGAAGCCCGCGCCCGTCCGCGAAGAACGCCCCAAGAAACTCACCGAGCCGCTGCCCGTTCCCGAGTGGCGCAAAGTGCAAAAGAACGGAAAATGGGGTTTCTTTGACGGATTCAACACCGTTATCCCCGCGATCTACGACGAAGTCTTCTTTTTCAAGGACGGGCTCGCCGCCGTCGAGAACGAGGAAAAGTGCGGTTATATCGACCCCACGGGCGAGGTCGTGATCCCGCTCATGTACGAGACGGCGATGAGCTTTTCGGAAGGGCTGGCGTCGGTGGTCTCGGGCGGCAAGTGCGGTTATATCAACAAACAGAACGAGGTGGTAATCCCCTTCGTCTACGACGCCGCGACCCCCTTCGAGGGCGGTGAAGCCAAGGTCAAAAAGGACGGCAGATGGGGCACTCTCTTCCCCGACGGCACCGTCCGCTGGATAGTCTGAAATGAAGTACGCACGCGGGAGATGCTCCGCCTTCGCGGCGGGCGCCATCTCGGCGATCATCGCCGTCGCGTGCGTTTTTTCATGCCTTTCCGCGCCCGTCGCGGACGCGCTGCTGCCCGAGAGCTGGGAGACGGCGGCGGAGACGAGCGACGGGGATTGGTATCTCGAAGAGCTCGGGCTCGACGCCGTGGCGGAATATGTTCGCTCGTGGCTGGGGAGCGACTCTTACGATTTTTCCGCGCTCGCGGACGATCCCGTGGTAGTCGCGGTCATAGATTCCGGAGTCAACACCTCGCATGACATTTTCGGCGGAGACGGGGCTTGCCCCGATGTGCTGTTCAGGGACGCGACCGGGGAGATCGTAGGCGTAAACACGGTCGACGGCGGGAGTTTCGGCGACGGCGCGCCCGACCGCCACGGCACCCATGTAGCGGGCATAATCGCCGCGCTCATCCACGCCCTCGACCTCGAAGACTACATAAAGATCATGCCGATCAAGGCGGGCAAGTCGGACGGCAAGGGTACGAGTTTTGATATCCCCGATGTTAAGGAAGCGGTGGAATTCGCGCTGGATCGCGGCGCGGATGTCGTCAATCTGTCGCTGACGGCGGACAGCGTGAGCTGGAATATCATAACGGACGAATGGGCGGAGAGAGCGGTGTTCGTGGCGGCTGCCGGCAATGACGGCAAGTCTGCGGCAAATATGCATTTTTATCCCGCAGAGTCCGACAATGCAATAGGCGTCATGAATTACACGGTGAGCGCGTCCGGCGAACGGGTGCTCACGGGGACGAGCAATTACGGCGGAGATCTCGATATCGCCGCGCCCGGCGACGGGCTGCTCAGCGCGGACGGCACGGGGTACGACGGCTACAAGCGGCTCGGCGGCACGAGCATGGCGTCGCCGGTGGTGGCGTTCGCGGCGGCGCTGCTCGAGGTGAAATGGCGCGCGTCGGAGGCTGAAGAGTATCCCGAAGGGGTGAATGAGTCGGAGTGCGTCAAAGAAGTGCTCCTCATGCACGGCAGCCGCACGGCAAAGAGCGCCCGCGAGAGCAACAAGACCTACCGCGCGCTGGACATGCCCGCGCTTGCGGGCGGCATCTACCGTTACAGCGTGACCTCGGGCGGTATGACCGAGGTGAGCCCCGGCGATGTGACCGTCGCCGTGGAAACGCAGCCCGGCACCCTCTCCCTCGGGAGCAGCGGGCTGCTGGAGCTCTCCGCGGCGGTCACGGGACTCAACGAAGGCATGCTCGTCGACATAAAATGGGCGTTGGTGTTCGGGAGCGGCGAGGACGCCGCAGTCTATAAGGCGGAAGGCGAGAGGGCGCTCCTTAGCTATGTCGCGCCGCGCGAGATGTGCTCCGCCGCCGTCGTGTGCGAAGTGTATCTCAAGGGCACCTCATCGCTCATCGCGGTCGCGGAAAAAGAGATAACTTTAGGCTACGCCGTGCCCGGCGAAGACACCGTCGGGATATCCGGCGCGGACGGGACGGGCGAGGGGACGGTCGTGCTCGGGACGGGCGGCGTGCTTTCGCTCAAAGATGCATCCATGTTCTCGCCCTCGGCGGAGATCGTCTGGTATGCGGACGGCAAAGAGATAGGGCGGGGTGACTCGGTCACTCTCGACTTCGAGGAGAGCGGCGTCTACGAGATCACGGTCGCGGTCTCGGACGCGGGCGCCGAGTACTCGCTGACCGTCCGCTGCAAGTATGTCGCCGAGGACGGCGGAACCGTGCCCCGGGACACCTGGGTGATAGTCGGCGTGGTGTGCGGCGCGGCAGTGGTCATAGTCATCGCCGTTATCGCGGGACTGCTCGGGAGGGCGCGCCGGCGCTGAGGGGAGAGCGGCGCAAAAAACAAAAAAGCGTACAAAAAAACCACCGCCGTCAAGCGGTGGCGTTTTTTCTTTTCCTATCAGGCGTTCTTCTTGAGCTTGTCCAGCGCGCGGCAGAGGGTCGCCTTCTTGCGGGCAGCGGTGTTGGGATGGAAGACGCCGTCCGAGGTGGCTCTGTCGATGACGGAAACGGTCGCGGGGAGGAGCTGCTCGGCAAGCGCGACATCGCCGGCTGCTATTGCGGCGTTGTACTTCTTGACGGCGGTCTTGACGCGCGACTTCTTGGCGGTGTTTTCCGCGTTCCTTCTCTTCGACACCAAAACTCTCTTTTTGGCAGACTTGATGTTGGGCATAATATGTTCATCTCCTGTTTTGTCACGAAATGTCTAAGACATATTAGCACATAGTAAAAATTGTTGC
>DVOE01000018.1 GCA_018713795.1 Candidatus Limadaptatus stercoripullorum | reverse complement strand
CAGCAGCGCGATAGCCGCGCCGGCGGCGACGGCGATCCACGCCTCGAACATATATCCGAAGTAAAGCCCGAACAACCCGAGCGCGTTGGTGAGACAGAGCGCGCCGAGGGCGGACAGCGGCAGCGACACCGCGAACGCCGCGAGCCCCTGCACTCCGAGTTCGGCGGTCTCGGCGGCGAGCAATGTGCGCTTGGACATGCCGGCAGCCATCAGCGCCGCGCGCGAGCGCGCTCCGTGTCCTCTTCCGATGACCACGCCCGCGGTGGCTATGACGAGGGCAAGCGCCGCGAGTATGAACGCCAGCGCGCCTATGAGATCGAATATCCCCGTCAGCGCCCTGAGGTCCCACATATACATCTCGAGCGCGGACACCGCGTAGTAGTTATACTCCGCAAAAACGCTCCTGACATTCGCAGCTGCACGCTCGGCGTCGCCCGAGACATTGAGCACCACCGTGTCCGCCTCCAGCCCGAACGCCTGCTTCAGCGCGGCGCGCGAAAGTATCGCGTAATGTCCCGTGAACAGCTCGTGTTCGACTATGCCGCCGACGGTGAACTCGGCGGGCGCGCCGTCCACGGTGAGGGTGACGGTGTCTCCGACCGCGACTCCGTAGAGCCTGCTCATCATGTTGTCGAGGACGATGCCGCCGGCGTCGAGCGCAGACCGCACTTCCGCTTCGGGGGTCACATACCCGAAGTCCACCAGCCCGAGGGCGTCCGTCGAACCGAGTATGTTGACGGTCATGGCGTCCCGCTCTTCGAGGGTGAGTTCCGCCTGCCGCCAGACCATGAGATACGCCTCTTCCACGCCTTCCGCGCGGGTGACGAATTCGCTCGTGTCCACGCTCGGCGGGACATTCGTGACCAACACCTTGTCCGAGAATTCCGCCGTGTAGCCCGTGAATACGGAGGTGGTCAGCGACCACGCCACAAAGAGCAGCATGGCGACCGGCATACCCGCGCCCAGCACCACCGACGAGCGCACGGTGCGCTTTTCGCGCGCGGCGTACCCCGCCGTGAACAAGGAAGGGACGGGCGAGCGCCTCATCAGCCGGGACAGCGCGGTGACTATGATCGGCGTCCACATCGCGGCGAGCGCCACCGTGAGGAGCAGGTCTATGAGCCCCAGCACGCCGCCCGCGCCGAGCACGGTGTTTTCCACCGCCATGAGCACTGCGGCGAGCGCTGTGACCGCGCACGCGATGACGAGCCCCGCTCTTCCGCCCGTTTTCCCGTCGCCTACGAGATTCTCGCGCGCTGTAGCGCGGAAGGAGCGTATCACCGGGAACATTGACGCCGCAAAGGCGACCAGCCCGCCCGTCGCCGCGCCCGCGAACAGCAGCCACCCGTTCAGGGTGAACGACACCGCGCCCGGCAGCGTCAGCCTGAGCAGCAACAGGAATATCCCGCCCGACACCGCAGAACCGAGCAGCGCGCCCATGAGCGCGATGATGGCGTTTTCGAGAGCGAACACGGCGATCACCTGCCGCCTCGTCGCGCCCGCGAGCGAAAGTTTTGCCGCATACGCCCTGCGCGCGTCCGCGCCGAGCAGGAAGATGAGCGCCACCGCGATGACGCACATGAGCGCCACCGCCGCGCCCGCCACCGTGACGGGAGCGGATACGCCGCTCGCACGCGTCTCGACATATCCCGTATCCGAGGAGCGCGTCACCGCAAGTCCCTCGTAGGCGGGAAGCGCGGATATCTCGGCGCGAAGGGCCTCCGCGTCCACGCCTTCCGCCGCTTTGATGTAGATCTCGTTGTACACCGCGACGCCGCCGAGGAGAGAGTCCACGCCGCCGTCTATGTTGGCTATGACCGTGAAAGGCGAATCGCCGAGGAAGTAGCCGCTCGCGCGCGCCACCGCCGCGACAAAAAATGTCCGCCCGCCGAGCACCAGCCTGTCGCCCACGCCTTTTCCGAGCGCCTCCGACGCCGCTTCCGAAATGACGACGCTGTTGTCCCCGCCCGGATCGCCGAGCTCGTTCGGATCGCCTTCTTTCTCCTCGATGGGACTCAGGAGTTCATACTCTCCCCTTCTGAACCCGCGGAGTTTGACATATTGCTCGCTGTCCTTTTCGAGGGCGTACACGGTGAGCGTGGGCACGATCTTCTCTATCTCGTCGCAGAGCGCCTCAAGGGGCGTGAGATCGGCGAGCCTGTTGCCGGCTTTGCCCGCGATCAGGATATCGCTGTCGCCCGCGTCCGCCGTCTCGACGGCGTAGATGTAGTCGTACACCGCGTCGCCGAAGGAGAACACCGAAAAGAGCATCGCCGCGGCGAGCGCGATGACGAGCACGGCGCATACCGTGCCGAGGGGGCGTGCCCTCAATCCTTTGATCGCAAGCGAAAATATCATCTCAGGTCGTCGGCAACTATCCTGCCGTCCTCGATGGTTATGACGCGCGACGCCGCGGAGGAATGCGCGGTCGAATGCGTGACCATGAACAGAGCGACTCCGCGCTCGGAGTTTATGCGGGTGAGCAGCTCGATGACCTGCTCGCCCCTCTCTTTGTCGAGACTGCCCGTGGGCTCGTCGAGAAAGATGAGACGGGGGGAAGTCACCAGCGCCCGCGCCAGCGCCACGCGCTGCTGCTCGCCGCCCGAAAGGTGCCGCGGGAACGCCTTCAGGCGCTTCTCGATGCCGAGAAACGCGCACACATCCTCGACTGAGCCGCGATAATCGCGCGGTTTTTTCCCGTCCAGCATGAGCGGCAGAACTATGTTTTCGTAAGCGGTGAGGTGGGGCACGAGATTGTCGAACTGATAGACGAAAGACACTTCCCTGCGGCGCAGCGCGGCAAGTTCCTCGTCGCTTATCTCCGAAGTGTCACGCCCGAGCAGCTCCACCCTGCCCGCCGTGGGCTTGTCTATGCCCGCGAGCATGTAAAGCAGCGTCGACTTGCCCGAACCCGACTCGCCGACCACCGCGACAAACTCACCCTCGCGCACCTCGAGGTCTATGCCCTTCAGCACTTCGCTCGGCGCGGCGGGATCGTCGTAAGTCTTCCTAAGCCCCTCGGCTTTCAAAATGATGGCGCTCATTTTCCTACCTCGTTTATAGTGTACCATATCCCGCGCGCGTACTCAATAGGCGGCGCACCCTCCGCCCCGAATTAACCCTCTCCGTCTCATAACACCACAAAACATCCCCCCCTTTTTCGAAGACGGAATAACGCGCCGCTCAGCCAAACTTTCACAGGCGGCGAAGCCGCCCGCTTGAAAATCTTACGCGAAAGTGCTACCATTTTGACATGAGGAGCATACTCGACGCGGGAGAGGACGCCCGTCTTTCGGGCAGGAAATGCAGGCTGCTTTTGCACGCCTGCTGCGGTCCGTGTTGCGCCGGCGCGCTGCCGCAACTCGCGGACGCGTTCGAAGTCACACTCTTCTTCCACAACCCCAATATCCTACCGAAAGAGGAGTTTATCAAGCGACTTGACGCGTTAAAACTGCTTCTTACGCATTTCGAGGGTGTGGGGCTCATAGTCCCCGAACAGAGCGAAGACGAGTTCCTCTCCGCCGTCCGCGGCATGGAAGATCTCCCCGAGGGCGGCGACAGGTGCACCGTCTGTTTCGCGCTGAGGCTGTCCGCCACGGCTGCCTATGCCGCGGCGCACCGCGACGAATTCGACGCTTTCGCCACCACGCTCACGGTGGGGCCGCGAAAAAACGCGGCACTCATCAACGCCGTCGGAGAAGCGGCGGGACGCAAGTATTCCGTGCCCTATCTCGCCTCGGATTTCAAAAAGCGCGACGGCTATCTGACCTCGGTGCGGCTCTCGAAGGAGTACGGCATCTACCGCCAGCACTATTGCGGCTGCGGGCTGCCGGGCACGCGCTGAGCGCGGCGAAAGGCGAAAACAAAAAAACGGCTGCCGCGGCAGCCGTTTTGTTTTCGGAGTTTTCGCTCACTTGCAGTACTTGCTTTCTATGTCCGCGATCATGTCCAGCCTGCGCTGGTGCCTGCCGCCCTCGTACTCGGCGGTGAACCAGGCTTTGACGATGCTCTCCGCCTGTTCGGGTGTGACCACTCTGCCCCCGAGGGCGATTATGTTGGCGTTGTTATGGCGCTTTGTCATCTCCGCCATGAACTCGTTCGTGACCACCGCGGCGCGGATGCCCTTCACCTTGTTCGCGGAGATGGAGATGCCTATGCCGGTGCCGCACATGAGCACGCCGGCGTCGCAGTCGCCCGAAGCGACCGCCTCGGCGACTTTGAGTCCGTAGACGGGATAGTCCACCGAAGACTCGTCGTAGGTCCCGAGATCGACGACTTCCGCGCCGAGTTCGGTGAGCGCCTTTATGACCGCAGGTTTGAGCACAATGCCGCCGTGATCGCAGCCGATAGCAATTTTCATGATCTTCCTCCTTTCACACCGCAATTATACTCCCTCCAGCCACGATTTGCAATGGGGTCACATGCTCTTTATGACGCGTGCGGGGACGCCCGCCACGACAGAGCGCGGCGGCACATCGCGAGTCACGACCGCGCCCGCCGCGACAATCGCGCCCTCCCCTACCGTAACGCCGGGGAGCAGTGTCGCGTGAGAGCCGATCCACACTTTCGCGCCGATCTTGACGGGGCGCGGGAACATATCTCCGCGCTTTTCGGGATCGGGGGCGTGATTGAGCGTCGCGATCACCACCTGATGTCCGATGAGCGTCCCGTCGCCGATCTCTATGCCGCCCTGATCCTGAAAACAGCACCCGGAATTTATGAACACATTCCGCCCGACTTTGATATTTTTGCCGAAATCGGTGTAAAACGGCGGGAAGAGCTTGAACGACTTGTCGACGGCACGCCCCGTGAGCTCTGAAAACAGCTCGCAGAGCTCCTCCTGCGTGTGGGATCCGTTGTTGATACGCGCCGTCACGCGCTGCGCGGCATATGCCGCCTCATCCATGAGCCGCCCGACCTCGGAGCCCGCCTCCAAACGACAACCCTCTTCAGCGACGAGAGCCTTGTATTCCGTGATATCCATCTTATATCCCCCTTTCTACTTCGCCGAAAGCTCGTCTTTTGCGCAATTCAGAGCGTTGAACAGCCGAGGGATGCCCATATAAGGCATGGCGTGTACGAGCGCGCACACGACTTCCTCGGCGGTACTGCCCGCCCTCATCGCGCCGCCGATATGCGCCTTGACCTGCGTCTCCGCCCCGCCGAGCGCGGCGAGCATGACTACGGTCAAAAGCTCGCGCTCCTTTTCGGAAAGCACTGTGCGCGTCGCGAGATCGCCGAACCCGAATTCGGTGAGGAAGCGCGGCACGGCATCGGCAAATTCCCCGGGCAGCCAGGTGTACCTGTCCTTGATCTCGTCGCCGTAAAGCGGCTTTTGGAGCGCCAGCCCCGCCTCGTAACGCCGCTCGTCGGGGACGCAGCCCGCATCGGGGAGCGGCAGCGAAACACCCGCCTTTTCAAACGCCCTGTTCGCGGCGGCGACGGCATTGAGCACCTTCGGGAACCCGATGAACGGCGCGCATTGATAGATCGCCTCGCGCACCTCGAGCGGCGTCACGCCTATCCTGAGACAAGCGCCCGTATGCGCCTCGAGCTGCGGCAAAGTCGCGTTCACGGTCAAAACGGTGACGGTGATAAGCTCGCGCATACGATCGTCCAGCGACCCCGTGTAGCTCACCTCGCCGAAAATGAACCGCTGCAAAATGCGCATGAGCTCGGGATCCGTCCCCTCGCTCGTCACCGGCTTCCCGCCGAACAATTTGCCGAACTTCTCGCTGCACTTTTCTATCCTGTCCATAAATCACCTCTCAAGCATCTCGGGCGACCTCCCCGCCCCGATAATTGTACCACACCCGTCAAGGAGAATGTTCCGGATCCTCCCCCAAAAAGTGGCCTCGGCTGCGCCTGCGGTACTTTTTGGGGACCCCGAAGAGCTTCGAATGAGCGAGTGCGAGTTCAAACACGCTCCGAAGGAGTGCATTCCGCCGCTCGAACCTTTGTTTCCATCCCCATCAGCCAAGTGGGGACGGGGGTATGACTGGTAGCGCGAAGCGCGTATCAGGGCAGCCCCGTCCCTACTTGTCGGCTATGTAGGAACGCTTCGAATAGTTTTCGTGCGAACCCAAACACCCTCAATCAAGCAGACTGCCCCGAGCGTGGGAATACAATAACCCCCTCCTGCGGGTTCCCCCAAAAATCATTCCCCCCGGAGGGGCCCCACGATTTTAGGGGGCACCTTCGGCGCTCGCGTAAGAGCGACATCGCTGCCGAGGCGGTCGCCTCGGCAGATTATGCCACTTGCCGCCATGCGCCCCGCCCGAATGGCGAACAGCGGGCGCGCGGCTGCGTACTTTGAGAGCCCCGCTCGGCACTCTTCCTGGCGGCAGCGGTCTGGTGCACGGTGCGGCAGTTTTGGCGGCTGGACAAAGGACCGGACGAGGCCTGCCGGCGGCGGGAGCTGATC
>DVOE01000017.1 GCA_018713795.1 Candidatus Limadaptatus stercoripullorum | reverse complement strand
CGGGCGTGAAGTTGACGCAGTATCACGCGAAATAGCGCGGTTTTACAGTTCGATGCGGCTCCGCAACGCCCTCATCAAAGTCCCCTCGTCGGCATACTCTATGACGCTTCCTTCGGGGAGACCGCGGGCGATGCGGGTGACTTTGATGCCGAGGGGTTTGATGAGGCGGGCGATATACATGGCGGTGGCTTCGCCTTCGACATCGGGGTTGGTGGCGAGGATGACTTCCTCGACGCCGTCCAAGCGGGCGAGGAGTTCCTTGATGCGGATATCGTCGGGACCTACGCGGTCGATGGGCGAGATGACGCCGTGGAGCACATGATAGACGCCGGTGTAGCCTTTGACTTTTTCGAGGGCGGTTATATCGCGGGGCTCCTTGACGACGCAGATGGTGGTGGGCTTGCGGGTGGCGCAGATCTCGCAGATATCGCCTTCGGTGAAATTGCCGCAGATCCTGCAAAAATGCACATTCTCACGCACATCTTTTATGGCGTCGATGAGCGCCTCGGCGTCGCTTTCGGGGGCGTCGAGGATGGCGTAGGCATACCGCGCAGCCGTCTTTTCGCCGACGGAAGGCAGCTTGCTGAGTTCGGCGATCAGCCGAGCGAGAGGTTGGATATACTTCATGCCGTCCGCCCGGATCAGAACATCCCGGCAGCGCCGCCGAGAGGTCCGAGCACCTCCTGCGAACGGCTCTCCGCCTTATCCATGGCGTCGTTGAGCGCCGCAAGGAACAGATCTTCGAGCATCTCGGTGTCGTCGGGGTCGACCGCTTCGGGCTTGACCGAGACGGACACGGGGGTCTTGTCGGCGTGGAGCACGACCTCGACCATACCGCCGCCTGCGGAACCCACGACCTCTTCCTCCGCGAGCTGCGCCTGCGCCTCCTGCAGTTTTTTCTGCATCATCTGCGCCTGTTTCATGATCTGCTGCATATTGCCGCCGAAACCGTTAAATCCCATTTTTGCCTCCGTTTTACATTATATGCCGCGGCGCGGCAGGCGCCGCAAGTGCTTCGGCGGACGGTCCGCCGAAAATTTTTTGATTTTGTTTTCGTGCGCTTATCGCGTGTTTATCGCACTTTTTAGCGCGTTAAACCGCGTTTTCATGCAAGATGACAGCGACTCTCACTTGACTTCGAGTTTTTCGCCGAACATCTCGGTGAGATACTCCACTTCCCTGTCGTGCACCATAGCGCCGCCCTGCACGAGCACAAGCCGCTTGACGCTGACGGCGGAAAACGCCTTGTCTATCGCCGCGCGTATCTCGGGCGTGTCGATGAGGCTCATGGATGCGGGCGAGCCTATGCGGACGGTGACCGTGTCGTCGGTCTCCTCGACGGCGGCGTCCGACGCCGCCATGGCTGCCTGCTTATGCCCCGCTTCGACGAGTGCGGACACCACTTTGCCCCACACCTGCCCGGTGTCCGACTTGGCAGGCGCGGACTTAAAACCCCGTTTCGAGAGTTCTCTGAGATAGCGCTCTATCTTCGCCACTCTGCCTTCGAGAGCTCCGGCGTCCGCGGGATGACCGGCGGCGGGAGCGGACGAAGTCGCGGCTTCCACAACGGCGGCTTCGAGCAAAGTGCGGTGCTGGGTGCCGTAGCGGAACTGCCCTTCGAGCGAAGTCATTATGCGCATGGCGGAGAGCAGAGCCGCGGGCGTGGTCTTCTTCGCCACGGCAGCCGCGGCGGCGAAGAGGTCGTCCGGGAGCGCGAGTATGCCGCGCGCGTTTGAGCAGGTCGAGATATAGAGCATGTTGCGGAACATCACCGCAAGGTCGGCGGCGATGGCGGGCACGCTCTTGCCCAGATCGCAAAGAGCGGAGAGCGCTGTGAGCGCTTCGCCCGCGTCGCCCGCGAGGATATGCTCCGCGAGCACGAGCAGCTTGAAGGGATCGGCGGTGCCGAGCACTTCGAGCACGCCGGCGTAATCTATTTTGCCCGAGCAGTAGCTGACGCACATATCCGCGACGGACAGCGCATCGCGCATACTCCCCCGCCCCGCCGACGCGATGAGGCGCACGGCGTTGGGCTCCGCCTCGGCTCCGATGTCGGCAAAGATCTCCGAAAGGCGCTTCTCAATGAGCACGAGCGGCAGAAGATGGAAATCAAACCGCAGACAGCGCGACATGACGGTCGCGGGGATCTGCTGCACCTCGGTGGTCGCGAGGATGAATATGGCATGAGCGGGCGGCTCCTCGAGGGTCTTGAGGAGCGCGTTGTAGGCGCTCTTGGACAGCATGTGGACTTCGTCGATGATGTAGACCTTGTAGCGTCCCACGGTGGGCGGGAAATTGATCTTGTCGGTGAGCTCCCTCATCTGATCCACCGAGTTGTTGGACGCCGCGTCGATCTCGAGGATATCGAGACTGGTCGGCGAAGCGAGCGCTTTGCACACATCGCACTCGCCGCAAGGCGACCCGTCCCTCGGTGCGAGACAGTTGACGGCGCGGGCGAATATCTTGGCGACCGAAGTCTTTCCCGTGCCGCGCGTCCCCGTGAAGAGATAGGCGTGCGAGACGGCACCCGACTTTATCTGATTGCGGAGCGTCCTCACGATATGTTCCTGCCCGACGACCTCGTCGAAAGTCGAGGGGCGGTATCTGCGGTAAAGCGATGTGTAAGCCATAGTGAAAAAATTATAACCCGATTTCGGCGCGAATGCAAGCGTGATGCGCACCCCCGCGCGCTCCGCACGGGCAAGCGCACCGCGAGTCTTTTCGCTCGAACACGAAAAGTGTATTATATAGGTATACGAAAGGTGTTTTTACCCAAAAACCTCGGTTTTGAGCGGATCACCCCGCAAGCGAGCTGCCGAGCGCCTGCCTGGACAGGACGAGCTGCACGCTCTGATATCTCAGCGACGCGGCGGCGTAAGCCGCGCTCTCCGCCCCCGACGGCGAGCCGAAGTCCACGGTCTCGACGAGCGCCGCCGCGGTGACGAGGGCGAGCTTGAGTTCGGTGACGGCGGCGGAGGAGACTCCTTCCGAAGCGGAATAGAACCCCTCTTTGAGCTCGCCAAGCTTAGCCGACAGCACGCCGAGCCTTACCTTCGCGTCGGCGAGCGACACACGGGCGTCCGCCACGCCGTCCGCAAGCGAAGTGAATTCGTCAAGTACGAGCGGGAAGTAGCCGAGGGCGGCGACAGCCTCGTCTTTGAGTTCGCGGGGCACGCCGTCCGTCCCCGTCGCGACGGCTATCTCGGAGATATAGGCGCCCTGCATCCCGCTCGCTCCGAGCGCTTCGTTTGCTTTTTGCTCGCTCGCGTAGACGCCGAGCACAACTTCGCACCTTTCGCCTTGCAGCACATAGCCCGCGCCGCCGCGCGAACGGATGAGTTCGGCGTAGTTCCGCGCAAGCGAGATATCCTCGTATGCGCCGCCGCACAAAAGATAGTACTTCGCGCTCTCACTCTCGCGGGAGACGGCAAGAAAACCCGAGCCGTCCATGAGCAAACAGAGGGACAGCGTGATCAGAAAACAGAGCGCGACCGCGCATATCACGAGCGCGTCGCCGCTCCTTTCGCCTTTTCTTACGCGTGTACGCATACGAATAGTTATGCCGCGCGCGCCGCGCGTATGCGCGCGAAAATTTCGGGCAGGCATTGCGGGAGGCGGCGAGGTGTGTTATCATACCTCAGGAGGATCTGTACAAATGGACAAGTGGGACAAAAGATTCATGCAACTTGCCGAAGTGGTCGCGGGCTGGACGAGCTGCGCGCGCGAAGGCAGAGCCGTGGGCGCAATCATCACCCGCAACAAGCGCATCCTCACCACGGGATACAACGGCGCGCCCGCCGGGATATTCAACTGCCGCGACAAGGGTTACTGTATGCGCGACAGACTCGGCATCCCGAGCGGCACACAGCACGAGAAATGCTTTGCCGTCCACGCCGAGCAGAATGCCATAATCCAGGCGGCGAAGCTCGGGGTCTCGGTGGAAGGCGCGACTCTCTACTGCACCCACCAGCCCTGCACGATCTGCACCAAGATGATCATCAACTCGGGCATATCGCGCATCGTCTACAAATATCCTTACCCCGACGAATTCGCCCAGCAGCTCCTCGCGGAGGCAGGCATAACCGTCGAACAGCTCACCGAAAACTAAGCGGAAAGCAGCCGATCAAAGGAGCGCGCGCAGGCGCGCTCCTTTGATTTTCCGGGCGCGAACGGCGGAAAACGCCGCATTTTTTCCATCCGAAGGATTTTACGCATAGTTCTGCGAATTCCCCGAAAGCCCGCATAAACGCCCGGGTTTTAAGCATATTTTAATGAGATGAAGAGAAATTCAACACCTGTCGATGATTTTCGGAGGGTCAACAAGGCGTTTCGCCAAAATTTCTTGAAAAAGTAAAGCATAAACTATTGACATTTGGCAGACGGAATTATAAACTGTTAGCAGTTGGGCGCCGAGAGTGCCAAACTACCGAGAAAAAATCATTCAGGAGGCAAATATATGAAGGTCAGACCACTTTTTGACAAAGTCGTCATCAAAGCCATCGAGACGAGCGAGACCACCGAAAGCGGTATCGTGCTCCCCGGCGCGGCGCAGGAAAAGCCGCAGCTTGCCGAGGTGCTCGCCGTGGGTCCCGGCGGCACAGTGGACGGCAAAGAGGTCGTCATGCAGGTGAAGCCCGGCGACAAGGTGCTCTACTCCAAGTACGCGGGCAGCGAATTCAAGATCGACGGCGAAGAGGTCGTCATCGTGCGGCAGGCGGATATACTTGCCGTCGTGGAATAAGGAGGCTTGAACATGGCTAAGCAATTCAAATACGGCGACGACGCGAGAAAGGCTCTCGAAGCCGGCGTCGACACCCTTGCAAACACCGTAAAGATCACTCTGGGGCCCAAGGGCAGGAATGTCGTTCTCGACAAGTCCTACGGCACTCCCCTCATCACCAACGACGGCGTGACCATCGCAAAAGAGATCCAGGTCGAGGATCCCTTCGAGAACATGGGCGCGCAGATCATCCGCGAAGTGTCCACCAAGACCAACGACATAGCCGGCGACGGCACCACCACCGCGGCGGTGCTGGCTCAGGCGATAGTCAAGGAAGGGCTGCGCAATGTGGCCGCGGGCGCCAATCCCATGGTGCTTAAGAAAGGCATACAGTTCGCCACCGACGCCGCCGTCGAAGAGCTCAGGAAGATCTCCAAAGAGGTCGAGGATAAGACCGCGATCGCGCAGGTCGCGTCCATCTCCGCCTCCGACGAGAGCGTCGGCAAACTCATCTCCGAGGCGATGGAGAAGGTCGGCAAGGACGGCGTCATCACCATCGAAGAGGGCAAGGCGATGCACACCGAGCTCACCGTCGTCGAAGGCATGCAGTTCGACCGCGGCTATGTCTCCCCCTATCTCGTGACCAACACCGAGAAGATGGAGGCGGAGCTCGACAATCCCGTCATCCTCATCACCGACAAGAAGATCAACAATGTGCAGGAGATCCTGCCGCTGCTCGAGCAGGTGCTCAAGAACGGTCTCAAGCTGCTCATCATCTCGGACGACATCGAAGGCGAGGCTCTGACCACCATCATAGTCAACAAGCTCAAGGGCGTGTTCAACTGCGTGGCGGTCAAGGCGCCGGGATTCGGCGACAGGAGAAAGGCGTATCTCGAAGACATCGCCATCCTGACCGGCGGCACCTACATCGCGAGCGACCTCGGCTACGAGCTCAAGAGCGTGACTCTCGATATGCTGGGCACCGCCAAGTCCGTCAAGGTCGGCAAGGAGAACACCACCATCATCGGCGGCGCGGGCGATCCCGAAGCCATCAAGGCGAGAGTCGCGGCGATACGCGCTCAGATCGCGGAGACCACTTCCGACTACGACAGAGAGAAACTGCAAGAGCGCGTCGCGAAACTCGCGGGCGGCGTTGCCGTCATAGGCGTGGGCGCAGCCACCGAAGTCGAGATGAAAGAGCGCAAGATGCGCATCGAGGACGCCCTCGCGGCTACCCGCGCGGCGGTCGAAGAAGGCATCGTCCCCGTCGGCGGCATAGCTCTGCTCTCCGTCGTCCCCAATGTCAAGAAGGCGTGCAAGGCGCTGGAAGGCGATGTGAAGACGGGCGCGAATATCGTCATCGCAGCCCTCGAAGCTCCCATCCGCCAGATCGCCCAGAACGCGGGCGTGGACGGCGGCGTGGTCGCGGCGACCATCACCTCCAAGAACAAGCCCAACTTCGGTTACGACGCGGCGAAGAATGTCTACTGCGACATGATCAAGGCAGGCATCCTCGACCCGACCAAGGTCACCCGTATCGCCCTTCAGAACGCGGCGAGCGTGGCGGCGACCCTGCTCACCACCGAAGCTCTCGTCACCGACATCAAGGAGCCCGCTCCCCCCATGGCTATGCCCCAGGGCGGCATGGACGGGATGTACTGAGCCCCGTACGCGATCAAAAAAGCGCGCCGCAAGGCGCGCTTTTCTTTTGCTTTTTCTGCCCGTGAACTCCCCGTCAGCCTCTCGGCACGATGAGTTCCATATCCGAATCGGGATAGGTGCAGCAGGGGTGGATATAGCCGAACTTGGAGTCGGCAAGACGGCGTTTGTCCGCGCCCGCGATGGAGAACTCGCCGGACACCAGCTTGCTGTGGCAGTAGCCGCAGCCGCCCGCGCGGCACTTGGAAGGCACTTTGAGCCCCGCGCGCTCCATGGCGACGAGCAGCGTCTCGGCGGCGTTTGCCTTGATCTCAAAGGTGTCGAACCCGATATGCACGGTGAGCTTGTACTCGGCGGGAGCGACATCCCTGTCGCCCACGCAGTTGGGCTCCTTCTTTATGCGCCTTGCCGGCAGCCCCATCGCGGCGAGCTCCTTGTCGAGGTGCGCGTACATGGCGTCGGGACCGCACATCATGACGGTGAAATCGCCGCCGCCCGAATACTTCTCGATGAGCTCGCGCCCGATGAACCCGTACTCGTAGCCTTTGACCTTCTTGTCGCTGGTGACATAGACCACCTCGATCTTACGCATGGCGGCGAGGGCGTCCAGCTCCTTTTTGAGGGCGAAGTCCGCGTCCGTGCGCGCGCCGTAGAGTATGGTGAGATCGAAGTCCTCGGTGCCGTCCGCGACGGCGCAGGCGAGGCTGTAGAAGGGAGCGATACCGCTGCCGCCCGCTATCGCGACGACCTTGCGGGCGTCCTTGACGGGCTCGTAATAAAACTCTCCCGACGGATCGCCGACGGTGAACTTGTCGCCGACGGCTGCGCGGTCGAAGAGATATCCGCTGAAAAATCCCGCCTTCTTGACGGTGAAGGCGAGCCTGCCCTTCTGCGCTTCGGCGGGCGAGGACGCCATTGCGTAGGGACGGGAGACTTCGCTGCCGTCCACGGTCTTCCCGAGAGTGGCGTACTGCCCCGCCTTGAACCAGAACGGCTTGTCCGTGTCGAAGACGAAGGTCTTGATGTCCGGGGTCTCCTCGCGGATCTCGACGAGCTCGGCTTCGCGCGCGCCGGGATGCAGTATCTTGACCGCCTCGTTGACCCTGTAAGTCGCGGGGATGGGATCGGCAGAACCGTTTTTCAGCCGCTCTCTGCGGTTGGGAACGAGCTTTTTGAACCTGATGAGGTCAAGCAGACCCAGGAACTGTTTCTTGAAATACAACGCCATGACTCACCCCTCCTTCTTGATGTCGCCGACGGTCTGTCTTCCCGAGATGTCGCCCGAGAAGTAAGCGCTGGAGTAGCCCGAAAGACGCATGGACCAGCCGCCCGCGAAACGCAGCCCGCGCACCTTGTGGTCCTCGTCCATCATGAGCAGACGCGGCATAAGCCCGTCCCAGTACTGCGATTCGTAGCCGTAGATGACGCCTTCGGGGTGCCCGCAGTAGCGCGCGTAGGTGACGGGAGTGGCGACCGAGATCTCCTCTATGCTGCCGCGCAGCTTGGCGCCCGTCTCCTTCTCGAAGCGGTCTATCATCCTGTTCGCCACGAAGTCCTTCGCGCGGAAATAATCGGTGGGCTTGAGCCTGCCCCAGTCGTCCGAGGTGTACAGCGTGGTGAAGTACATCATCGTGGTGCCCTCGGGCGAGCAGCCGGGATACGCCTTGTTGAGGCACACCGTCGCCTGCACATCGTTGTCGCGGAGAGTGCGCATGAGCATATACTGCTTGGCGCTGTCCGAAGTGTCGTAGATGAAATAGTTGTGATTCTCGACGCCGAGTTCCTCGGGGGACTTGTCGAGACCCAGGAACATGGTGAAGCCCCTGCCCGCGAACTTTCTGGCATTGGTCGCCTTGACGACCTCCTCGCTCACGCCCTCCATCATCCTGCCGAACACGACATGGGGAGCGC
>DVOE01000016.1 GCA_018713795.1 Candidatus Limadaptatus stercoripullorum | reverse complement strand
CATGCGCACTCCCGAGATGCTCCCCGTGCTCGCGAAGGCGGGCGTGGTGGACGCGGGCGGCAGAGGGCTCGTCACCATGTTCGAGGGTATGCTCTCGGCGCTCACCGGCAGCGAGATCAGGCTGCTCGACGCGTCAAAGACGGCGTCGGGTCCCGTCGAGACAGGCGCGGAGGGCGCGAGGCAGTACACCTCGGATGTCAACGACTACGAGAACATCACCTTCCAATATTGCACCGAGTACTTCATCACGCATATGGGCAGCGATGTCACCGTGGCGGATATCGACCGCTACCGCGATTATCTCTGCACCATAGGCGACTGCGTGCTGGTCATAGGCGACCTGGACCTTGTCAAGACGCATGTCCACACCAACACTCCCGACCGCGCCATCAAAGCCGCTTTGAAGCTCGGCGAACTCGACGGCATCAAGATCGAGAACATGATGGAGCAGCACCGCAAGATAGTCGCGGAGCGCGAGAAAAACGAGCAAAAGCCCGTCGAACTCCGCCCCTACGGCATGGTCTCGGTGTGCGCGGGCGAGGGCATGGACGCCATATTCCGCGATCTGCAGACGGATGTCACCATCGAGGGCGGGCAGACCATGAACCCCAGCGTTTACGATATCCTGAACGCCGTCAACTCCACCAAAGCGAAGGATGTCTTCGTGCTGCCCAACAACTCCAATATAATCCTCGCCGCAGAGCAGGCGAAGGAACTTGCCGATGTCACCGTCCATGTCATCCCGACGCGCAATATGCCCGAGGGCATTTCCGCCGCGCTCGCGTTCTCTCCCGAGGCGACTCCCGAGGAGAATGAGGAGATGATGACCGAGGCGTTCCGCGGGATCATGACCGCCGAGATCACTCACGCCGTCCGCTCGACCAGGATGAACGGCTTCTCGGTCAAGGAAGGCGACATAATCGGCATCTCTGACAAGAAGATCATCGCGAAGGGCGCGTCCGTGCAGGAAGTCGCGGTCGCCTGCGCGTCCAAGCTGCTCGAGGGCGGCGCGGAGATGATCACCGCGTATTACGGCTCGGATATCTCCGAGAGCGAAGCCGAGCGTATGATCGCGATCGTCGCGGAGACCCATCCCGACGCCGAGACGGCGACTTACTACGGCGGTCAGCCGCATTACTACTACATCCTCGCTGCGGAATGAGCGACATTTCGCGGCTCAGGGGCGTCGGCCCCGCAATAGCGGAGAAGCTTGATGCGCTCGGCATCCGGAGCGCGCGCGAGCTTCTCTTTTTTCTGCCTTCGGGCTACACCGACCTCGGCGATCCCGTCGCGGTCTCGGACGCCGAGGACGGCGCCTTCGCGCTCGTCAAGGGCAGCGTCATCTCGCTGACAAAACCTTCCCCGCGCGGCAAACGCGGATTCACCGTCCGCCTTGCCGACTGCCTGGACGGACGCGGCGCTCCGTTCACCGTCACTTACTACAATCAACCCTATTTTCACTCCGCCTTTGCGGGCGGCGGCGAGTTTGTCTTTCTCGCGAAGTTCCGTGCGGGCGAGAGATCGCTCGTCAATCCCGTCTTCGACAAGGCGGACGGCGATAAGCTCGGCGGCGTGTTCGTCAGCTATCCGCTGCGCGGGCTCATAGGCAGAAGGACTTTCATCAAACTGCTGAGAGAGGCGATCTCCGCGGAGCGCGCGGAGGGCGGCGAAGCAGAGCAGTTTGCGGAGCTTTTCGAGAAGGTGCATTTCCCCTCCTCCGTCGGCGAGGCGGGCGAAGCTTTGACGCGCCTTGCCGCGCTGGACCTTGCGGCGGGGATCGCCGTCTACAAGGCGAGCGTGGTGCGCGGCGACAAGTCGAGACATGGGTGCTACGACCTGCCTCAGGACATCGTGGGGGAGTATGTATCGCTTCTTCCCGTCACTCCGACCCAAAGCCAGCTCGCAGCCATGCGCGATATCGCCGCCGACCTTTCGGGCGGTGAAAAAATGTCCCGCGTGGTGAGCGGGGATGTGGGGAGCGGCAAGACGCTGGTCGCCTTTTTCGCGGCGTACGCGGCCGCCCGCGCGGGCAGACAATGCGCCGTCATGGCGCCGACCGAGATACTCGCGACTCAACATGCGGCGAAGTTCGAGAAGCTCTTTTCGGGGAAGATCTCTTCGGGACTGCTCACGGCGTCCACGGGAGCAAAAGAGGCGCAGGACATTCTGCGCGGGCTCGCGGACGGCACGCTCTCCGTCGCGTTCGGGACGCAGTCGCTGCTGTCACGGCGGGTGAACTTCCGCGATCTCGCGACGGCGGTGATCGACGAGCAGCACAAATTCGGAGTGGCGGAGCGCGCCGAACTTCAGAACAAGGGTGCCGAAGATGTGCTCACCCTGACCGCGACTCCCATCCCGCGCTCTCTCGCTCTCGCGCTGTACGACGATATCGCCGTTTCGCGCATAGTAAAGCGCGCGGACGCCGTCACGAACATAGCGACACGCATCGTCACCGATGCCAAACTCGAGGATCTTATCGCCTACATCGCCTCCGAATGCAGGGCGGGCAAACAGGCGTTCATCGTCTGCCCGAGCATACGCGACTCGGAGGGGTTCGAGACGCTCTCCGCCGAAAGTTTCGCGGGCGCGCACGAGGACAGGCTCGCGGGCGTCTCCTACGCCGTCCTTCACGGCAGGATGAGCGCGGACGCCAAGCGCGAGCGCATGAGCGCGTTCGCTTCGGGCGAGCTCTCCCTGCTCATCGCCACCAGCGTCGTAGAGGTGGGCGTGGACACAAAGGCGTCGATCATGTGCGTGCTCGGCGCGGATAAATTCGGGCTCGCGTCCCTTCATCAGCTGCGCGGCAGGGTGGGGCGAGACGGCTCTCCCGCCTACTGTTTCCTGCATATGCGCGGCAGGGGAGAAAAGGCGGCACGCAGGCTGGATGTGCTTTGCCGCGAGACGGACGGCAACAAGATCGCAGAGTCCGATCTCGAGCTCCGCGGCGCGGGCGAGCTCCTCGGCGCGCGGCAGAGCGGGGTGTCGGCAACGCCATGTCTCTCGCTTCCCGTCACCGCCGCGGTCATAAACGCGTGCAGGGCTCTCCCCGAGGGGGAAGGGAAGAGAGCGGCGGAGTTTTTTGCGGGGAGCGGCGCTATCTCCGGGCTTGCCGAATTCGCCGAAAAGGCGGCGCGCATAACTCTCGACAGCTGAGCTCTCGCGCCCGCGCGTTATCGCGCGCGCGATTGACTTTGACATCCTTTGAGCGTATAATATTTTTGCTGGCGCAGTATTCTAGTCAGTTTTCGCCGACCCGAAGGCGGGGGTAAAATATCGCCGAAGGGCACATCGATGAAGTTCCTTGTGATGGCTTCGGTTGCCCAAACCGGGGCTTTTGCTGGGAGTTAAGACTTGCGGGCGGCTCGCAACGGCATGCGAACCCCGACCCGCTTGTCGCGGAGACCCGACGCGGTGGGGACCTAAACCCTCCTTACTGCACGGGGTGGAAACCTGTCATGCGGTGCTCGCGCGCTGTGTGCAGAGTAGCCTGCCTTGAGTGACTTGTCAGGGAACGGGGAACTACGGACGCGAGGTTGGCCGACCGATGCGTACGATCGCTCCGTGAAATGCGGGTTGCAAAAAAGGATAAGGGCGGACGAAAGCTGCCAAGGAAATCTTCTAGACTGTTCTCGTAGACAGCTCGGGGATTATAGTGTGCACTAAGTGGCGATTCGGTTGTGCAGTGAGAGATCCTGCATCTTGCGGAGTGATCGGAAACCTCTCGCACGGCGACGGCGAGTTTCCGCAGGGGGAAAACCTACCGAACCTAAGGCGCAAGGTTTACCCGGGCTGTTGCCAGCACCGTTCGATTATCGTCTGCCCGAAGGCGGAAGGTGTGTTTTGACCCAAAAGAGAGACCCCGAGATCACACGGCAGTCCGCTGCCGACACGGCGGCGCAGAGCGCCGATCCCCCCAAAAAGGCGGGGCAGGACGCCGCGCCCGCAAAAGGCGGCAAGCCCAAGAAGAAACGCGATCTCTGGGCGGTCAAGATCACCGTCATATCCCTCTTCCTTTCGGCGTTCATCAGCTTCCTCACCGAACTCACTTCCTCCGCCGAGAACATTGCCGTCACGGTCGTGATATTGCTTTTCCTTATCGCGGCGAGCATAATGTTCGACGGCATAGGCGTCTCGGTCACTTCCTGCGATATCACGCCCATAGTCTCCATGGCTTCCAAGAAGGAGTACGGCGCCAAGACCGCCATGTGGCTGGTCAAAAACAACGAGAAGGTGTCCAATGTCTGCAACGATGTCATCGGCGACATTTTCGGCATAATCTCGGGCGCGTGCGGCGCGGCGATCGCCATCAGGATCGTCACCATGACCGACGAGAGCTGGGAACAGTGGACGGCGATAGCGGTGTCCGCGGTCGTCTCCGCGCTGACCATCGGCGGCAAGGCGTTCCTTAAAAATATCGCGATCAGCAAGTCCAAGGAGTTCGTCCTTTTTGTGGCGAGGATAATCGCCGTCTTCGATCCCGAGGAGAGAAGAAGGCGCAGAAAAGCCGCCGAAAAGAAAAAGAAGTATGCGGCAAAAGCCGCCGCAGAGGACGGGCAGCCCCGCCCCTCGGAACGCGGCAAAGATCCCAAGCGCACGGTCGGCAAACTTTCTTCCAAAAAAACCGAAAACACGACTGCCGAGACGGAGGCGGCGCCGCTCGAGGAACAGCCTCACCCAGAGCCCGATCCCGCCGTATCCCCCGGTGAACAGCCCGCTCCCGATGAGACGGGCGAGGGTTGTGTTTCCAATCCCGACAACGGAGCGCAAGATGAGACTTGACAAGTTTTTGCTCCTGAAATTCGGGCTGAGATCCAGGACTTACGCCGAAAACCTCATCCTTTCGGGGCGCGTGACCGTCGCGGGAAAAACCGAACTCCGCCCCGCTTTCGACATCGACGAAGACCATCCCGCCGAGGTCGAGGTGATCCGCGACGAGGATTACGCTTCGCTCGGCGCATACAAACTCGAACGCGCTCTGGACGGTTTTTCGCTCTCCGTCGAGGGGCTGGACGCGGCGGATATCGGCTGTTCAAACGGCGGATTCACCGACCTT
The DNA here is from genome assembly GCA_018713795.1 of Candidatus Limadaptatus stercoripullorum. Classification (GTDB taxonomy): domain Bacteria; phylum Bacillota; class Clostridia; order Christensenellales; family CAG-917; genus Limadaptatus; species Limadaptatus stercoripullorum. The sequence continues at coordinate 8,079 of DVOE01000016.1, read as the reverse complement.
TTGCTTCGAAGAGGCGCGCGCAGCGTGCTCGCGGTGGATGTGGGCGAGTGCGCGCTGCCGGAAAGGCTCCTGGGCGACCATAGGGTGACTTTTTTGAGGGCGAACGCCCGCGATCTCGGCGGCGTCGCGCCCGTCGGTTTCCTCACCGCCGACCTCAGCTTCATCTCGCTCACCCTCGTGCTCCCGTCCCTGCGCTCCGTCATAGCTCCCGGCGGCAAAGCGGTGGTGCTCGTCAAACCGCAGTTCGAGCTCGGAAAAAGCGCGCTCGACAAGCGGGGAGTGGTCAAGACCGAAAAACTCGCTCTCTCCGCTCTCCACACCGTAAAAGACGCCGCGATGCGCGCGGGATTCCTCGTCCTCGGCTCTCTCCCGTCCCCCCGCCGTTCGGAGAAGATGAACCGCGAATATCTTCTTCTCCTCGCCGTTCCCGAAAACGCATAAACAAACGCTTGACCGCGCGTTTTATTCATCTTAACCGCATTTTATGCGCGTATGCGCATAATGCGCCCGTGAGTATCCGCATCCTCTCCCGCCGAAAAACGGTGCATAAATGTATAAAACGCTTGAAATGAGAGCGTGCTCGTTGTATAATTTTTAGTCGGATATGGATATTGCGGCTTACACGAAATCAACGCTCACCGACCACCCGGCTCGGCTGAGGATATTGGACGCGCTCCGCGCCTCGGGAGAGTTCTCCATAAGCGAGATCCAGGGCTCCATGCCCATCCCGCAGGGTACGGAGCGGCTTTTGGTGTTCGGGGGCGACGGCACCATGCTCGACGCCGCAGTGCGCGCCGCGAGGAGCGGCGCCGCCGTGCTCGGGGTCAATCTCGGCAACCTCGGTTTTCTAACTCAATTCGAGACGGACGCTTCGCCCGAAGACATCGCCGCCGCGCTGATTGGCGGCGAGACGGAGTCCAGGATGCTGCTCGAATGCCGTTCGGCGGCGGGCAATTTCCTTGCGCTCAACGATGTCGTGCTGCGCAGCGACGGCACCCGTCCTCTGACGGTCAGCCTGTTCGTGGACGGTCAGTTCGCCGACTGTTACCGCAGCGACGGCGTCATTGTCGCGACGCCCACGGGCTCGACGGCTTATTCTCTGTCCGCGGGCGGTCCCGTGCTCGCGCCCGAAGTGGACGCGGTCATAGTCAATCCCGTCTGTCCGCACACTCTGCATTCCCGTCCCATCGTCGCCGGCGGTTCGTCGGAGATCGTCCTCCGTCTCTCTTCCGAAGAGAGCGCACGGCTGGTCGTGGACGGCAGGGACGAAGGGGTTTTGCGCGCGTCGTCGGTCATCGCCGTCAGGCGTTCGCAGACGGAAGCGCGGTTTGTCAAAGTCGGCGAAAACAGGTTTTACGAGCGTCTGCTCAGCAAGATGAACAGATGGGGCACCACGGCATAGGAGGGAAACATGAGCAGGAACGCGCGTCAGCTTAAGATCCTGGATATAATCGGACGGCAGCCCGTCGGCACGCAGGAGCGGCTTGCGGAACTTCTCGGCGCGGCGGGGTTCCCCGTAACGCAGGCGACCGTCTCCCGCGATATCAAGGAGCTCAACCTCGTCAAAGTCCCGCAGGAAAACGGCAAAGGCTACCGCTATCTCGTCTCCGCGCCCCGTGACGCTTCCGCGGACAGGTTTGTGAATGTGTTCAAGAACACCGTGGTCTCCATAAGGGTCGCCGAAAATCTCGTCGTGGTCAAGACCGAGGCGGGCGCGGCACAGGCTGCCGCCGAGCTCATCGACAGGCTGGATATGGATTGCATCCTCGGCGTCATCGCCGGCGACAACACCATCTTCGTCGCCGTGCAGGACATCGCCGCCGCAGACAGTGTGGCGGACAAACTCGAAGAGATCTTACGCAGATGATAAACTCGCTCACAGTCCAAAACATAGCGCTCATCGAACGGCTGGATCTCGAGCTTTCGGGCGGGCTGAACATCCTGAGCGGCGAGACGGGAGCCGGCAAGTCCATAATCATCGACTCGCTCAATTTCGTGCTCGGAGAGCGCGCGGACAGGACGCTCATCCGCCACGGCGCCGACCACGCCTTTGTGGAAGCGGTGTTTTCGGGTCATCTGACTCCCGAAGTCGCCGCCTACTTCGAGGAACACGACATCGAAGAGGACGATTTCCTGGTCATAAAGCGCAAAATGACCGCAGACGGCAGGAACGAATGCCGCATAAACGGCAGGATCGTCACCCTCGCCACGCTGCGCGGGCTCACCGAACTTCTCGTCGACATCCACGGACAGCACGAACACCAATCGCTGGTGCGCCCCTCCAATCATCTCGGGATGTTGGACGCCATGGGCGGCGAGGCGCTCATCAAAAAGAGAAAGCGTACGGGCGAACTCTATGCCGCCTACCGCGCACTCTCGGACGAGCTCGATTCCCTCGGCGACGAGGACGCAAGAGCGCGCAGGCTGGATATTTTGCGCTTCCAGATCGACGAACTCGAAAAGGCGGAGCTTCGCGAGGGCGAGGAAGAGGAACTTTCCGAGCTCAGGCTCAGGATACGCAACGCCGAAAAGATAGTTTCCGCGCTCAGGAGCGCGAGGGACACGCTGAGCTCGGGCGCACAGGGCGGACCCGCGGCAGAGATCAAAGCGGCGGCTGCGTCCCTTCATCAGATCTCCGCCTACGACAGCCGCGCCGAGCAACTCATTGACAGGTTGGACGGCGCAAAAGCAGAGATCGCGGACATTGCGGACACTCTCTCGGATATGCTCGCCGAAAACGACTTCGACGAGCGTGCGGCAGAGCGCGCGGAGGAGCGCTTTGACCGTCTGCGCGCCCTAAAACGCAAGTACGGCGGCAGCGTCGAGGCGGCGATGAAATTCCTTCAAGAGGCAAAAGCAGAGGCGGAGACCCTCGAAAACGCCTCCGAACGCGTCGAATATCTCGAAAAAGAGCTCAAAAAGGCGGGAGACGCGCTCTCCGAAAGCGCCGCCGAGCTCTCGCGCGAGCGCGCTGCGGTCGCGAAAAAGTTTGAAGAGGACATGCTCCGCGAGCTTAGCGACCTCGGCATGGGCGGCACCACTTTCAAAGTTGACATCGAGACCACGCTCCTTCCCGACGAGATCGGCGCGGACGGCGGCGACAAGGCGGAATTCCTCATCTCGCCCAATGTCGGCGAGCCTCTGAGGCCGCTCGCGCGCATAATTTCGGGCGGCGAGATGTCGCGGTTCATGCTCGCGATGAAGAATATCGTCGCCGGCATAGACAACATCGGCACCATGGTCTTCGACGAGATCGACACCGGGATATCCGGACATATCTCCGCCGTGGTCGCCGAGAAAATGTGCAACATATCCCGCCGCCGCCAGGTCATCGCGGTCACGCATATGCCCGCGCTCGCGGCGATGGCGGACAGCCATTATCTCATAAGCAAGAGAGTCGAGGACGGCAAGACGCTGACCCGCGTCGAGCTCCTCTCCGACGATCTTCCCGAGATAGCGCGTCTCATTGGCGGCGCGGACTACTCCTCGCACGCGCTCCCGCACGCCGCGGAGATGAAAAAGCGCGCCGACGAGTTCAAAAAAGAGGCTGAAAAGAGATGACGGACGGCGTTTTTCCCGCAAAAAGACGGATATCGCGAAAAGTTTTCGTGGGCGGCGTCGCGATAGGCGGCGGCGCGCCCGTCTCCGTGCAATCCATGCTGAACACCAAGACGACGGATGTCGAGGCGAGCGTCATGCAGGCAAAACGGCTCGCGGACGCGGGCGCCGACCTCATCCGTCTCGCCGTTCCCGACGAGGCGTCGGCGGAAGCGTTCGGCGTCATCGCAGCCCGCACCGGACTGCCGCTCATCGCGGATATACATTACAGCTACCGTCTTGCGCGTCTGGCGCTCGATGCGGGCGCGGCGAAGATAAGGATGAATCCCGGCAATATGCACGGCGAGGAGGAGCTTCGCGACCTCGCGCTCCGCATGGCGGACAGGGGAGTCCCCGTGCGCGTGGGCGTCAACGGCGGCTCGCTCTCTTCCGAATACGCCGGAATGAAAGAGGAAGACGCGCTGGTCGCGAGCGCGCTCGACTGCGCCGAAAAATTCGAGCGGGCGGGGCTTAAAGACATCGTGATCGCCTTGAAGCACTCGGATGTCAGGGTTCTCGTCGCGGCAAACCGCGCCCTCGCCGCCGCGTGCGACTATCCCTTACACCTCGGGCTTACCGAGGCGGGGACGGCAAAAAGCGGTGCTCTGAAATCGGCGGCAGCCCTCGGAGTGCTGCTCGGCGAGGGTATAGGCGACACCGTCAGGATCTCGCTGTCCGCGCCGCCCGAAGAGGAAGTCTACGCCGCGCGCAGGCTGCTTTGCTCGCTTGGGCTGCGCAGCGACACCGTGGATGTGGTGTCCTGCCCCACCTGCGCACGCACGGAGATAGATGTCGCGGCGCTTGCGGAGGCGGTGGAAAGAGCGACGGCAAACATACGCCTGCCTCTCAAGATCGCCGTCATGGGCTGTCCGCTCAACGGCATAGGCGAAGGGAAACACGCCGATCTCGGCGTCGCGGGAGGCAAAGAAAAGAGCGTGATCATGAAAGACGGGGAGATCTTCGAGACCGTCCCGAGCGAGCTTTTGATGCCGCATTTCATGGCGCTGCTTGACGAATATGTGGCAAACTACTCTCGAAAAAGCCAAAATGTATAATACAAAACGCCGTTTTCGAGAATACTTGGGCGTCCGAACACGGGACGCGACCGAGGGAAGCTATGCAAGAGGTTAAGTTTCAGATTCAATTCCAAAAGGTGACGGGGGGCAGGTTCCCCATGCTCAAACTGCGCTCCGCGACCTATGTCCGCGCGACGCGGAGGCTGACCGTGAGGTTCATGATAGACGCCGCGTCCGTTAAGTCCTTCTCACGCGAGGACGAAGAGGCGGTCGCCGCCGCCGTCGCGGAGATGTTCGGGAGCATCGACACGAGCGTCGAATATATCCGCACTCACGCCGACCGCGACACCGTCATGGCGAGTATAGTGGCGTTTTTCAACGAGTTCAACCGCTTCGCTCTTCGCGGTCTGGATGCCGATGCGTCCAAGGTCGAGGTAACCAAAGACGACATCAAAGTGACTCTTTTCCTCGACACGCCTCTTGCCGATCTTTTGAAGTCGTCCTCCGCCGACAGGCAGCTGGCGGATTGGCTGGACTCGTCGTTCAACCAACGCTCCGTCGTGCAGATCGTTGGCACGGGGATGCCCGAGCTCCAAAAGGAACGCCCCGTCGCGAGCACCTCGTTCGCGGGGTTCGCGACCCGTCTCGTGAGCATTTCCGAGGCGGTGAAGATCTACGCAAAGGGCAGCATGGAAGCCGTCTCGCAGATGCCCATGTACATCGCCGACCTTAAGCCCGCGGAAAACGCCGTGATCTGCGGCAAGGTGTCGGGGCTCGCCGTGCGAAAGTACAAAAACAAGCGCTACGACCCCCAAAAACCTTCCGTTCAGCCCCCCGAACTCAAACTCGTGAGGTTCAATCTCGACGACACCACGGGCATGGTGGAGTGCGTGTGCTTCCCGTCGCCGTCCAAGGAAAAGGAACTCGAAAAACTGCACGACGGCATGACGGTGGTATGCGTGGGGCAGGCGGCGGTCTCGGCGCATACCGGGGCGCTCGGGCTGACCTGCGCAGCGGTGTTCAGCTGCAAGATAGACTACGATTCGCTGAAAAAGATCAACCGCCGCTCCGCTCCCGCAAAGTACACGGTGGTGTCTCCCGAGCCGTACACCGAGCCCGAGGAGCTCCCCGACAATCTGTTGGATTACGCCGCTCCCGAGGGCGCCCAAAAGTCCGAAGAGGACAGGGCGGTGCCCGCCGCGATGCTCGGGAAGACCTTCGTGGTCATGGATTTTGAGGCGACGGACAAGGACATGACCGCCGAGCCCATAGAGCTCGCCGCGCTCAAGATCAAGGACGGCGTAGCGGTCGAGACTTTCGGCAGTCTGCTCGATCCCGGCAAACATATCGCTCCCGAGATCACAAAACTCACCGGCATAAACGACCGCATGGTGGAAGGAAAGCCCTCTTTCGTCGAGATCTTGCCCGACTTTTTCAAGTTCGCCGAAGGCGCGGTGCTCGTCGGACACAACATCGACGGCTACGATTTTCCGCTGCTGCGCAAATACTCGGACAAGGCAGGCTTCCTCTTCGACAACGAACGCATGGACACTCTTACGCTGGCGAAGAAGTATATCCCGAACTCCGAAGTGCCGCGCTACTCCCTCGAAGAGCTCGCGAAACACTTCGGGATCTCCCACCGCAACGCCCACCGAGCGATGGCGGATGTCATGGCGACGGCGGAGCTCCTGCGCATAATCCTTAAAAGAGCGGAGAAGTGACCGAGGTGCGGGTCATCCCGTCATATGCCACGCGAAAAACCCTGCGAAAGCGGGGTTTTCGGCTGTAAAGGCACATTTTTGCCCAAAATTTTCGCGTTAAAATCCGTTTTTTTGCACATAGTTCGCCACCCCCGCGCGCTCCAATGGGGTCAAAACGGTTGACTCGCCTCGCGCAAATGTGGTAAAATGCGCCCGAAGGCAGACCGTGCCACGGGCTGCCGAGGAGTTATCTCTATGAAAAAATTGATGATAGGCATCCTTGTCATCATACCGCTGATAGTGATGCTTACCGTTGGGCTGATAAGCCGCTATGTTTCGCAAAAAGTCCACATAGGCGTGGATTCCGTCTCTTTCTCCACGGACACTCTGTCCGTCAATCTCTCCGATTTCACTCAGGACGCGGACGGCAACTTCACCATCGATCTTGCCGCGCTGCTCGAACCCGAGGTGCTGCCTTCTCATGCGGCGGCGGCGAACTCTCTCGAGTGGAGCATCGAAGATGTCGAGCCCAGCGCCGACGAGCTCGGCGGCATCCCCGCCGCGACCCTTCCCGACGCGAGCAAGGGCACGGTGGTGGTCAGCACCTATTGCAGCTTTTTCGTGATCGCACAAGCCGAGCAGGCGAGCGCGCGTTGCTATGTCGAGGTCACGGACAAGGAAGTGCAGAGCGTCACGCTCTATTCCCCGTCGGGCAGCGTAGCGGTCGGCGGGAGCGTTAAGCTCACCCCGCAATACACGCCCCTCAACAGCATCGTCACTCAGGGCAGCTGGTCGACCGGCGATCCGTCCGTGGCGACTGTCGACGCCAACGGCGTCGTCACCGGTAAGGCGGCGGGCAGCGCGGTCATAACTTTCGTCACCCATACCGACGGCGGCGCGAAAGAAGTGCGCGCGACCTACACGATCACCGTCACCGCAGCCGCGACCGTGTTCGGCGACAAGTTCTATTCGCACCTCACGGATATAGCCCTCTCCGACATACTCGCCCCCGGCGTTTCGGCGGAAGTCGCGAGCGTGGTGGGCGGCAGCATTTCGGGCGGAGAGCTTTCGCTCGACTCGGATGAATGCACGGTCACCCTCGCGTCCGGCGAGACCTTCACGGTCATACGCTGCGGAAAGGACGACATCACCATACTCAACAAGGATATATTCGCCTACGATCCCGAAGCCGAAGATCCCTTCGTGGTCGCCACCGACGAGATCCCGCTCGACCTCGACGCGGCGTATCTCTCCGCCTTCCGTGCTGGCGAGACCCCTGCGGGGATCAGCTGGCAGCTCGTCTCGGGAGAGGGCATAGCCTCTCTCTCGGCGGACGGCGTGGTAACCGCGAGCGCGACGGGCTCCATGACCGTCAGAGTGACGGCTGCGGGCGGCGCGAGCGACGAGATCGAGCTGGTCTCGGTCGCGAAAGTCGCGGCGCTGAGGCTTGCGATGACCGAATCTTCGCTCGCCGTGGGACTTGCGCGCGAGACGGTGTTTGCCACCCGCGAATACGACGCGAACGGCGAACTCACCGCGAGCGGCGTGGATGTCACTCTGCTTGCGCCCGTGCTCGCCGAGGACGCCACCGCGGAAGAGACCGCGGCGCATTACGGCTCGTTCGAATTCGAAGTGGCTCCCGAAGACGCGGACAAGGCGTATTTCGGCGGCACTTACGGCAACAGGCTCATCTTCAACCCCGAAGCGGTGACCGAGCGCACCACCGTCACCTTCACCGTCTCGGCGAAGTACCCCAAGTATCCGGG
>DVOE01000004.1 GCA_018713795.1 Candidatus Limadaptatus stercoripullorum | reverse complement strand
GCAGTCCTACATCTCCCGCCTCGAGAAAAAGATAGTCGCCTCGCTGAGAAAGGAGATAGCGAAGCTGGGCTGACCCGCGCGGAGAAAACCGGCGCATAAAACCCGGAAAGAGGGGTAGACTACTCTGTAAAACCCCGAAAACTATAATACATTTCGCCGTTTTTTAGAATACTTCGGTGACGGTGGAGCGTTCTGTACATAATCGGAGGCTCTATGAACAAGGTCACCATAAGCGGCGTGGACACTTCCTCGCTCGAGAAACTTTCACACGGCGAAAGCGACAGGTTGCTCGCTCTCATAGCAGAGGGAGACGAGGCGGCGAAGGAGAGATTCCTTAGGGCGAATATGCGCCTTGTCCTCTCCGTCGTCGGGCGCTTCGACGGCGCGAGGGAGAGTGCGGACGACCTCTTTCAGGTGGGGATGGTCGGCATGATGAAGGCGCTCAACAACTTCGACCGGTCGCTCGGGATGCGCTTTTCGACTTACGCCGTCCCCATGATAATAGGCGAGATAAAGCGGTTTTTGAGGGACAGGACGGGCATTAAAGTGCCGAGGAGCCTGCGCGACACCGCTTACAAAGCTCTCAGGGCGCGTGAAGCCATGACCGAAAACGGTTCCCGCGAGCCCGAACTCATGGAGATCGCCGACGAGATAGGCGTCGGAGAGAGGCTTGTCGCCTGCGCTCTGGACGCCGTGAGCGAGCCGGTCTCCTTTTTCGAGCCGGTGTTTTCGGACGGAGAGGAGGGTATGCAGCTCATCGACAAGATCGCCGACGAGACCGAGGACGCGGAGCGCTGGTCGGAGCGCATTTCGCTCGAAGAGGCGCTCTCCGAAGTCCCCGAGCGGGAGCTCAGCGTGCTTCGCCTGCGCTACTACGAGGGCAAGACCCAGACGGAGATAAGCCGCATCGTGGGGGTGAGCCAGGCGCAGGTCAGCCGCCTCGAAAAGTCGGCGGTGGAGCGCCTGCGCCGCGCTCTCTCGTGACGATCCCGTGACGGGGCGGCAGGGCGGGGGCGCGCTATGCGCGCCGCCCCTCGGCTTCGGGCGCCAGCGCTCAGGCGTCGTCGTAGTCGTCCGCGGAGTCTTTCATCACCGAAACTCCGCCCACCATCTCGACGAGGATGACATCGCCGCCTATCTTGACTATGTTGTTCCAGGGCACGAAGAGGTTGTCCGAAGAGGTGAAGCTCCGAAACAGGCTCTTTTTGCCGGGGACGACGAGTCCGAGTATCCTGCCGCAGGCGGTAAAGACCATGTCGCAGGTGTGCCCGAGCTGCCGTCCGTCGGCGACATTCACCACCTGTTTTGCCGCGAGTTCGGAAAATGTGTACTGCTTGACATTCATATCCCGAGGCTATGCCGCTCCCGCGGCGGATAGACCGCTAAACGCAAATTTTGTCAAAATCTTTACATTCGCGCCCCGGAAGTTTATAATAAATGTGCAGTTTAACGAAAGGAGAAGCGCGTATGAAGTGCATTTATTGCGGATGCATGGACAGCAAGGTCATCGACAGCCGGCAGAACGACGAGGGGACTTCCATCCGCCGCCGCCGCGAATGCGAGAGCTGCGGCAAGAGGTTCACCACCTACGAGCATGTCGAGCAGGCGCCTCTTTATGTCATCAAGCGCGACGGCAGCCGTCAGCAGTACGAGAGCGCCAAGGTCAAAGCCGGCATAATGAAGGCGTGCGAGAAGCGTCCCGTCTCGATAGGGGACATCGACGCCATGGTCGAGCTCATCCAGCGCAAACTCCAGAACACCCTCGAGCAGGAGATCTCTTCGAGTTACATAGGCGACCTCGTGATGGAACAACTTCGCGAGGTGGACGATGTGGCGTATGTGCGCTACGCGTCCGTGCACCGTCAGTTCAAGGATATCAACACGCTGCTTTCGGAGATTGAGGAGCTCGTCAAACTCAAAGAGCACCTCGACAAACCCGCAGGCGGCAGGAAAAAGACACCGCCGAAGTCGGGCGGCGGGGAAACTCCCGAGTAACCGAGAAGAGAGGACGCCCGTCGTCCTCTTTTTTATTGCCGCATTCCCGGCAAGCGCGCCTTTTGTCAAAGTTTTTCCTTTCCCCGCATATCATGGGAATCCGGGGAGGATGTATGGCGCTCGAGAGTCTGTTGCTGCTTCTTAAAAATCTGGTAATTTTTTCGTCTTATGTCACCGACAAGAGTTCCTTTCCCCGCCCGCTCTCAAAGGAGAAGGAGGAGGAGTACATCCGCCTTGCCGAGAGTGGGGACAAAGAGGCGAAAGAGGTGCTTATAAAACACAACCTCCGCCTCGTCGCGCATATCGCCAAGAAGTACGCCAACCACGGCGACAACGACGAACTCATCTCCGTCGGGTCGATAGGGCTCATCAAGGCGGTGGAGAGTTTTCGTCCCGGCAAGGGCACGCAGCTTGCGACCTACGCCTCCCGCTGCATAGAAAACGAGATCCTCATGACCATGCGCACGGCTAAAAAACACCGCCTCAATGTCTCGCTCAGCGAGCCCATCGGCGTGGACAAGGACGGCAACGAGCTCACCGTCATGGACATGCTGTCCGAGGGCGGATCGGTCATAGAGGATGTGGAGAGCAATATCCTCATGGAAAAGCTGCGCGAGATAACGGGGGAGTGCCTGGACAAGCGCGAGCACGAGATAGTGCGTATGCGCTACGGTCTCGGCGGTTCGCCCGCGCTCACCCAGCGCGAGGTGGCGGCGAAGTTCGGCATATCGCGCTCGTATGTCTCCCGCATCGAAAAGCACGCCCTCGAGAAGATAAAGGCGAGGCTTGTGGAAGAAGAGTTCTTCCCGTGAGCGGCGGGAAGCGCCGTCCGCGCCCCGGCTGCTCGGCAGCCCCACGGTTGACCGCCGGGACGGTTAGTGTTAAACTAATAAAAGAGATTTACTTGCTCCCCCGCGAAAATTAGGCGTTGACAGACAGGGGAAGCGGTTATATAATGCACAAGGTCGCGCCGCCGAGAGGGCGGCGGACGGGGTGAAAAATGGAAAAATACGACATCGCCATAGTGGGTGCGGGTCCCTCCGGGATATTCACCGCGCTCGAACTGCTCAGGAAGGGTTACAAGGGGAGCATCATCCTCGTCGAAAAGGGTCTGCCCGTCGAACGGCGCAGGTGCCCCAAGACGCAGGGCGGTCCCTGCCGCAACTGCCGTCCTTACTGCCATATCACCACGGGATTTTCGGGTGCGGGCGCGTTTTCGGACGGCAAACTTTCGCTTTCGGCGGAGGTGGGCGGCGAACTCCCCGAGCTCATAGGCAGGGACAAGGCGCAGGATCTCATCGACTACACGGACAAGATCTATCTCGAATTCGGCGCGGACAAGCACATCGAAGGCATCGGCAACGAAGAGAAGGTCAAGGAGATCAGGAAAAAGGCTATCAGCGCGGGGCTCAAGCTGGTGGATTGTCCCATCCGCCACATGGGCACCGAGAAGGCGCAGGGCATATATCTCGCAATAGAGAACAGTCTCCGCGACGGCGGCGTCGAGATGCTTTTCGGCGCGGAATGCCGCAACATCATCCTCGAAAACAATGTCTGCCGCGGCATATATGTCACCGACGGCAAGGGCGAGAGCCGCGAGATCTACGCGGACACCACCGTCATCGCCACCGGCAGGAGGGGAGCGGAGTGGCTGGAAAAGATATGCGCCGAGCATAACATCGCCCACGCCCCCGGCGTCGTCGACATCGGCGTCAGGGTGGAGGTGAGGAACGAGATCATGGAGGAGATCAACAGCGTCCTCTACGAGTCCAAACTCATCGGCTATCCCGCGCCGTTCAAGAACAAGGTGCGCATATTCTGCCAAAATCCCGGCGGGTTCGTGTCGCAGGAGAACTATGACAACGATCTTGCGGTCGTCAACGGTCACAGCTACAAGGAGATCAAGAGCGACAACACCAACCTCGCCATACTTTGCTCGCACTCCTTCACTCAGCCCTTCAACCGTCCCATAGAGTACGCGCAGAAGGTCGGGGAGCTCACCAACATGCTGGGCGCGGGCAAGATCCTCGTGCAGCGCTACGGCGACATCCTCGCGGGAAAACGCACCTGGCAGAAGGAACTCGGCATGTCCAATGTCCGTCCCACCCTCCGCGACGCGGTGGCGGGAGACATCACGGCGGCGATGCCTTACCGCGCGATGACCAACATCATCAACTTCATCCGTGCGGTGGACATGGTGGTGCCGGGGTTCGCGGGTTACGAGACTCTGCTTTACTCGCCCGAACTCAAATTCTACAGCAACAAGATCAAGATGGACGAGAACCTCAACACTTCCATCGCGGGGCTGCATTGCCTCGGAGACAGCAGCGGCTGGACGCGCGGGCTCATGATGGCGTCGGTGATGGGCGTGCTCATGGCGCGCGGCATACTCTCGGGAGCCGCCGACGGCGTGAGAGAGGAAAAGGACTGATCCGCCTCGCGGAAGATGACGAAAAGAGGGCGTTTCGCCCTCTTTTTTGTTTGTTCGCGAGGCACGGGAGGCGGGCGTTTTCGGCGTTTTTCTCGGGTTACAAAATTTTCCTCGGAGAGCTTGCGGGCTCCTGCGCACAATAACATCATGAGAGGAAAAAGCAAGGTGATCGCGCTCGCGCTGTTAGCAGCCTCCCTCGCCGTGCTCGGCACGGGCTTCGCCGCAGACGCGGGAGAGGGGGAGTATGTCATGTTGGGCGGGCAGCCCGTGGGCATAGCTCTCCGCGCGGAGGGGCTCATCGTCACCGCGGTGGGCGGCGTGGCGACCGAAGAGGGCGAGGTGTTCCCCCTCGAAGGCAGCGGGATAGAGGCGGGGGACATCGTGGTCTCTGTCGGCGGCGAGGCGGCGGACAATCTTTACGCGTTCGGCGAGTCGGTCGCGGGAGCGGGCGGAGAGATCGAGCTCGGTGTGCTCTCGGACGGCGAGAGGCGGACGGTGAAAGTCGCTCCCGCGCGCGAGGCAGCGAGCGGTAAAAAGCGGCTGGGGCTGGTGCTCAAAGAGGATGTCGGCGGGATAGGCACCCTGACATTCGTCACCGAACGGGGCGCTTACGCGGCCCTCGGGCACACGGTCGCGGACGGCGAAACGGGACTTTCGTCCGAGCTCTCCCGCGGGGCGGTCTATCCCACGACGGTGGAGGGCGTGATAAAGAGCGAGAGCGGCAAGGCGGGCGGGCTTTCCGCCGCCGTAAACAGACTGAGACCGCCGCTCGGGCGCAATTTCCTCAACACTCCCATCGGGATATACGGTGCAGCCGAAGTGGGCGCGGGACGGCGTATACGCGTGGCGGAGCGCGGCGAGGCGCATCCCGGGAGGGCGCAGGTGATAACCACGCTTTCGGGGAGCGTCCCCGAGGCGTACGATGTGGATATCGTGAAGTCCGTCACCCAGCACGAAAAGGCGGAAAAGGGGCTGGTCATCAAAGTGCGCGACCGCGAACTGCTGCAAAAAGCCGGCGGGATAGTGCAGGGCATGAGCGGTAGTCCCATCGTGCAGGACGGACTGCTCGTCGGAGCGGTGACGCATGTGTTCGTCTCCGATCCCACCCGCGGCTACGGTGTGCACGCGAGGTTCATGCTGGAAGAAGCGGAAAATGCCGCGGATATGTTCGCGGCAGGCGGGAGAGAAGCGGCTTAGCACTCCGCGCTTTCGCGGAAGGGAAGGGCGGCGCCTCCCGAAAGTCTTTCGAGAGCGGTGAGCACGAACTGTTTGTTGGTCGGCTTGCCGCGTTCCTCGTCCAATGTTTCGCCGAATTCGCGGTAGAGGACATCCACATCCCCGCGCAGCCAGGCGGCGGAGATGGCGTTCTGGATGTCCTTTTCTATGCTGGCTTCTCCCACGCCGAACTCCTCGGCGAGACGGCGGTAACCGCGGTATTTGAGGGGGATGATCTCTTCCCCCGCGAGCGCGAGAGCGATCAGCCTAGCGAGCAGATGATAGCCTTTGAGATTGGGCTGGAAGCCCAGCCCCAGGAGATAGTACTTGATGACGGCGGGAGAATTTCGCATGGCGGCATTGTAGCGCACAAAAGCGCGCGAATGTCGGTCGTAATTGCCGAGGAGCGGGGCAGTTTGCAAAAAGATGTCGTTTGCCCCACATGCCGGACCCGGTCCGTATTGTTCCGGTCCGGCATATCCCGTCCGTGTCCGCGCATATGCTTGCGTATGAGAAACACAGCTTTCCGCTCGGTCGCGGGCGTGGCAAAGGACTTTCTTTCGGACAACAAGAAGAGCGTGATATCTTTCGCCGCCGTCTTTTTTGCCGCGCTCGTGCTCGGCATCTTCCTCACCGTCGGCGCGGCGGGAGGGGAGTTCGAGGAAGTCTCCCGCGCGGACACCGAATTCGGAGCGGTCAAGGTGTTTTTCACCGCCTGTTTTGCGCTTATCTGCGGTTACGCCGTATTCCTTATCCCGGCAAAAGCTCCCTCGCTCTCGCCGGTCGCGCTGCTGCCTTTCGGGTTGCTCGGCTACTTTTCGGGGCGGCATTGCTGCCTGCTCATCGCGTGCTACGGCATGACCGGACTGACAAATCTTTTGCTCGTGTATCTGCCCTTTTTCCTGGTCTCGCTGGCGGCTGCTGCGGTGGCGGGGGCGCGTATCACCGCGATGAGAGGGTGCGAGCGGCTGAAATGCGCGGCGGCGCTGCTCGGAAAGGTCTGCCTTTTCAACTTTGCGGCGGCGTTCC